>NZ_JBFULS010000024.1:0-2933 GCF_054049775.1 Methylobacterium sp. P5_C11
CCCCCGACCGGGCGACGTTGGCGCGCCCGTCGGTCAGCAGCACGATCGCCGGGCGGCTTCCGCCGCGGCGCACACCCAGCGCCACCGCGACGGCCGCGTCGATCCCGGCCGCGAGGGGCGTCCCGCCCCCGCCCGGCAGCCCCGAGAGGCCGCGCTTGGCCCGGGTCAGCGAGCGCGTCGGCGGCAGGATCAGTTCGGCGCCGGCGCCGCGGAACGCCACGAGCGCCACCCGGTCGCGCCGGACATAGGCCTCGGCCAGCAGCAGCTCGACCGCGCCCTTGGCCTCGGCCAGCCGCTCCAGGGCGGCCGAGCCCGAGGCATCGACGCAGAACACCGTGGTGGTCTCGGTCCGCTGCTTGAGGATCCGGATCCGCAGATCGTCCCGCCGCACCACGATGCGGCGCGTCTCCTCCGCGCCGCGCCGCAGGGCCTGCCAGGGCGCCGCCGTCCGCAGGGTGGCGAGCAGGTCCAGGCGTCCCCGCCGCGGATCGCCCCGCCGGCTGCCGATCGGGCGCCCGGTCCGGGCCGCGGCCGCCTGCCCGACGCGGCCGGCCTTTACGGCCGGGAGACGCGGCGCACCCGCCAGCAACTGGTCGAGGAGGTTCGGCGGGATCGCGGCGCGTACCGCCTCCAGCACGACGTCGTCGGGTGCCTCTGCGGCGGCCGGATCCGATGCCTCCGCGTCGGGCGGCTCGGGCGGCTCGGGCGGCGGCGCCTCCGCGGTCTCGGGGGTGGACTGCTCCGGTGCGGGCAGGCGCGTGGCGCGCGGCGCCAGGACGAGGCGCCCGGCCGCCACGATCTCCGCTTGGCCGACCGGCCGGTCCACCGCGAGGGCGCGCGCCACGCGCGCTGCCAGGATCGGGCCGCGCAGCGACGCGACCCCGAAGGCCTCGCCCAGGGCGCAGAGGCTGCCGACCGGGTCCGGTTCCGGGATGCCCGGGGTGGGTTCCGGTTCGGGCGCCGAGGCCTCCGTGAGTCCGAGGCCGCTCAGGTCGATCCGGAAGGCGAGGCGATCCGCCAGCGCCTCGGCCACCGTCTCGTCCGCCTCGCCCTCGTCGAGGAGGATCAGGCCGAACTTGGCGCCGCGGTCCGAGACCGTGCCGGTGTCGAGGGCGGCCGCGAGCCGCGACGCGGTGCCCGGCGGCAACCGCTCGGCCATGGGGACGACGACGATCCCGCCATCGGCCTCCACCAGCAGGCCGGCCCGCGCGACGGGACGACCCGTCGCCAGGGTCGCGGCGAGGTCGAGGCCGCCGAGCAGGCCGTCGTCGCCGATCCGGGGCGGCAGCCGCCGCCAGGGCGTCCCGGCAGGCAGCGCGTCCCGCAGGGTCTGGAGCCAGCGCTCGCGTACCGGACCGGGTGCGGCGCGCACCACCGCGCCGCCGAGCCCGTGCGGGTCGGCGGCGAGCAGACAGGCGGCCAGGCGGGCGTCGGCCCAGGGATCAGGCGTGGTCTCCATCCCCTCTGCGGAGCCTTGTTGGTCACGCATCAGCGTGTGCAGGGCGCAACCGGCCCCCTCTCCCGCGCGGGCGACGATGGTCACGCATCCGGGTCGAACACGGGCGCTGGCGGCCGAGCGCGACGCGCCCCCTCTCTGGTGCGGGAGTGGGTTGGGGTGAGGGGCGGGACGCGTCAGGATCACGCACGCGATCGACGTGCGGGTCCGTCGCGCTTTCTGCGGATGCCGCGCATCCCTCACCCTGTCCCTCTCCCGACGGATCTCGGGCCTGCCCGAGATCCGCACCGAGGAGCCCAAGTCGGGCCAGCCCGACTTGGGTGGAGAGGGGACCCGCGCCCGGTCCTGAAGCCGCGCGGCCCGGGCCGCGGGCTGGGTTCGTTCGCGCGGCGGATGCTGGCGCGCCCGTCACGCAAACATCTCCGCCAGCGCCCGCTCCACCCGGGCGGTGGATCCGGATTCGTCCAGCGGGTTGCGGCGCAGGCGGTGGCGCAGGGAGGCCGGGGCGATGCGGCGGATGTGGTCGTCGGTGACGATCTCGGCGCCGTCGAGGGCGGCGAGAGCCCGGGCGGTGCGCATCAGGGTCAGCTCGCCGCGCAGGCCGTCGGTGCCCAGCGCCAGGCAGAGCCGCGCCGCGCGCTCCAGGGCGGCATCCGGCACGGCCACGCCCGGCAGGCGCTCCCGCGCCAGCAGGATCCGCTTCTGGATCTTCCTCTCCTCGCCGGCGCGCGCGGCGCAGAAGGCGGCCGGGTCGCGCTCGTAGGCGTCGCGGGCGCGGACCACCGCGATCCGGGTGGGGATGTCCTTCGGGGTCGCGACCTCGCAGGCGAGGCCGAACCGGTCGAGGAGCTGCGGGCGCAGCTCCCCCTCCTCCGGATTTCCGGAGCCGACCAGGACGAACCGTGCCGGATGGCGCAGAGACAGCCCCTCGCGCTCGACCGTGTTGACGCCCGAGGCCGCGACGTCGAGCAGCAGGTCGACGAGGTGATCCTCCAGGAGGTTGACCTCGTCGATGTACAGGAAGCCGCGGTTGGCCCGGGCGAGCAGCCCCGGCTCGAAGGCCTTCACCCCGGCGCCGAGCGCCCGCTCCAGGTCGAGGGTGCCGACCACCCGGTCCTCGGTGGCGCCCAGCGGCAGGTCCACCACCGGCACCGATTGTTTGTGACTCTTGCGCGGGCTTCCCTGCGCGCAGTGCGGACAGGACTCCGCCGGGCTGTCGGGGTCGCAATTGTACGGGCAGCCGACCACCGCCCGCATCGGCGGCAGCAGGGCGGCGAGCGCCCGGATCGCCGTGGACTTGCCGGTGCCGCGGTCGCCGAAGACCAGCACGCCGCCGACCGCCGGGTCCACCGCCGCGATCAGCAGGGCCTGGCGCATCTCGTCCTGGCCGACGATGGCCGAGAAGGGAAAGGTGGGCACGCAGAACTCGCACTGTGCCCCCCTCTCCTCCCCGCGGATCTCGGACTCGTCCGAGATC
>NZ_JBFULS010000024.1:2945-112195 GCF_054049775.1 Methylobacterium sp. P5_C11
GAGATCCGCTTCGTGTCTGCCCAGGGCGGGCAAGCCCGATCTGGGTGGGGAGGAGCCGGAGGTGGGGGTGGTACAACATCGAGCGGAGCGGTGCCGCCTGCACCACCCCTACCCCTCCCCGCAAGGGGAGGGGACGAGCGCCCTACTCCGCGGCCTTCTGCCGGAGCCCGATCCGTCCCCAGATCGTGGTGAGCGCCTCGACGAGACGGGCGATGTCGGCATCCGTATGCAGCGGCGACGGGGTGATCCGCAGGCGCTCCGTGCCGCGGGCCACCGTCGGGTAGTTGATCGGCTGCACGTAGATGCCGAACTCGTCGAGCAGGGTGTCGGAGATTCCCTTGCACAGCACGGGGTCGCAGACCATCACCGGCACGATGTGGCTGTCGTTGGGCATGGTCGGGATGTCGGCGGCTTCCAGCGCCTGCCGGACCTTCGCCACGCGCTCCTGGTGCCGGGCGCGCTCGGTGCCGCTCGTCTTCAGGTGGCGGATCGAGGCCGCCGCGCCCGCCGCGACGGCCGGGGGCAGCGAGGTGGTGAAGATGAAGCCCGAGGCGAAGCTGCGTACGAAGTCGCAGAGCTTCTCGGAGGCCGTGATGTAGCCGCCGTGGACCGCGAACGCCTTGCCCAGCGTGCCCTCGATCACGTCGAGCCGGTGGGCGACTCCGTCCCGCTCCGAGATGCCGCCGCCGCGGGCGCCGTAGAGGCCGACCGCGTGGACCTCGTCCAGGTAGGTGAGTGCCCCGTGGGCCTCGGCCACGTCGCAGATCTCGGCGATCGGCGCGATGTCGCCGTCCATCGAGTAGACCGACTCGAAGGCGACCAGCTTCGGCCGGGCCGGGTCGACCAGTCCGAGCTTGCGGTTCAGATCCTCCGGGTCGTTGTGGCGGAAGATGTGGCGCTCGGCGCGCGAGAACCGGATGCCCTCGATCATCGAGGCGTGGTTCTCGGAATCCGAGAAGACCGCGCAGTTCGGCAGGCGCGACGCCAGGGTGCCGAGCGCCGCCCAGTTCGACACGTAGCCGGAGGTGAACAGCAGGGCCGCCTCCTTGCCGTGGAGGTCGGCGAGTTCCTGCTCCAGCAGCACGTGATAGTGATTCGTGCCCGAGATGTTGCGGGTGCCGCCGGCGCCGGCGCCGCAGCGGTCGATCGCCTCGTGCATCGCCCCGATGACGTTCGGGTGCTGGCCCATGCCGAGATAGTCGTTCGAGCACCAGACCGTGACCGGCCGCGTGCCGCCGGCATGGTGGTGCGTGGCATGCGGGAAGTTGCCGGCATGGCGCTCGAGGTCGGTGAAGACCCGGTAGCGCCCCTCCCGGTGGAGACCGGCGATCTCAGTCCCGAAGAAGGTCTCGTAGTCCATGTCGCCTCTCCCCGAACAAACCCTGCGGGTTGATCCCGCCTGTGACACCGGATTTCGCACAAGACCAGTTCCAGATTGGTGGACGTGCGCCGCCCGGCTGTGATCCCCCGACCTACACGCGATCTGGCGGTCTCGCCGCCTCCCCGGACGCCCGGGCCGGCAGGCTCCAGCGCCACAGCTCCGCCGAGGGCAGCGGCAGCATCAGGAACCAGTGCTCCAGGGTGGCGAGCGCGGTCAGCGTCGCCAGGACCGTGAAGCCGATCAGCTCGTGCTCCAGCAGGTTCGGCCCCAGGGCCGCGCGCCCGAGCAGCGCCGCCGCGATGGTCCCGAGGCTCACCGAGACCGGGAACAGCAGGTTCATCGGCTTCCGCGACAGGTAGCAGGCGAGGTAGCCGAGATGGTCCGGCAGGAATTCGGCGTGGAGGTTGCGGACCCCCAGGAACAGGTTGAGCCGCGCCGAGAGGTTCATCACCACCAGGGTGCCGTAGGTCCACAGGGCGAAGCGGTTGGGGCTGCCCCAGACCAGCGCCAGGATCGCGAGGCCGCCGATCACGATGGCAAATTCGTGCCACAGGCTGGTGGCCAGGGCCGCAAAGAACCGGTCGACCCCCCGCACGCCCGGGGCGCAGGCCACCGGCCGCGGACCCGACAGGAAGCCCATATAGTAGCTCATCTCCTGCCAGCCCCAGACGACGAGCGCCGCCGTGAAGGCCGTGTAGGCCCCCGTCGCGCTCGTGTCGGCGGCGCTGGACCGGATCGCCACAAGGGCGCCGGCGAGCAGCAGGGTCGCCCCGGCCATGCTCCACGGATGCGTCCGCCGCGGGGCGTGGTCGAGCAGCAGGATCAGCCCGGTGGAGAACCACCAGAGCAGAACCGCGTACAGGACCGGGGCGGCGTAGGTCCCCATGCTACCAGACCGGCTGGAGGCGGATGTCGGCCGGCAGGGCGTTGGCCTTGACGGGCAGAAGATACAACCGGGCGAAGGTCGCGGCCGCCCGGGCGGCGTGGAACCCCTGCAGGACCTTGCCGACGGGGCCGCCCCGCGCCTTGGCGTCGGCGATCGCCCGGGAGCAGGCGAGCAGCCGGTCGAGCCCCGCCTTGAACTTCGGGTTGTCGAGGTCGAGCTCCAGCGGGAAGGTCTGCCGGGAGATCTCCGAGGTGATCCGGAAGACCTTGAAGTCGTAGTCGGACGGATCGACGCCGAGCGCCTTGTGGAAGGCCGGGCGGTGATGGTCGCGGACGTACATCGTGGCGAAGACCGCAAGCAGGAAGAACCGGATCCAGTAGCGGTTCACGCCGCTCGTCAGTTTCGGGTTGGCGCGCATCAGCAGCGCGAAGGCCTCGCCGTGGCGGAACTCGTCGTTGCACCACAGCTCGAACCACTTGAAGATCGGATGGATGCGCCGCTCCGGGTGCCGCTCCAGCTCGCGGAAGATCGTGATGTAGCGGGCGTAGCCGATCTTTTCCGACAGATAGGTCGCGTAGAAGATGAATTTCGGCCGGAAGAACGTGTATTTTTTCGACTTGGTGAGGAAGCCAAGGTCCACACCGATGCCGAAATCCTTGAGCGTGTCGTTGATGAAGCCGGCGTGACGGGCCTCGTCGCGACTCATGAAGCCGAACAGCTCCTTGATGTCCTTGTTTTTCGCCCGCTTGCGCATCTCGGCATAGAGGACGCAGCCGGAAAACTCCGCCGTGATGGAGGAGACTAGAAAGTCCAAGAACTCCTTCCGCAGCTCGGGCTCCATCTGCGACAGGTCGCAGTCGAACTCTTCGTTGCGGGTGAAGTGGCGCTTGTTCGGGTCGGCGCGCAGCTCTGCGATGAGCACGTCCCAGTCGCGACGCACCGGCTCGACGTTCGTGCGGTCGAGTTCGACGAAATCGGTGGTGTAGAAGCGGGGCGACAGGAAGGTCGTCTCCTGCGCGGCCTTGGTCGATTCGTTGACCGGCAACTTCGGGACCGGCTGTCCGGTGGGGGGCGCGACGGGAGCGTTCACAGCTTCCTCCTCTCGGAAAAGCTGACCTCGTAGAGTTCGGTCAGCTCGAGATGGGCGATGAGCTTGGTCCAGGCCCGCTCGAGCGGGCCGGCCCGGGTGACGGTGGCGGTGCGGCGCACGGTCAGCCGCTCGCCGTAGGGCACGGATGTCGGCGCATCGTGGACCTGGACCTCGTCGCCGGGCGCGATCTCGAAGCCGGCATCGAGGGTCACGTGCGCGTGCAGGCTCTCGGGGGTCTGCTCGATCTCCACCGTACAGGGCACGGTGACGGTGCGGCTGCCGAACAGGCCCATCACCGGGTCTCCGTCGCGGAGACGCCCGGCGCGGGCATCAGCCGGGCGAAGGCGCCGGCATTGGTGGGGCCGAAGGCCTCCAGGGGCACCTGGCGCCCGGTGGCCTCGTCGGCCAGCGCGAGGCGGCCGTCGTCGAAGCGGGTCAGGCTGAAGGGCTTCTCGGGTCCGAGACCTTCCCGCTGGCGGGCCTGGGCGAGGCCCCGCAGGGTCCCGCGCAGGAAGCCATCCTCGCCGGGGCGGATCCAGGCGACGATGTGCCGGTCGGCGACGTCCCGCAGAGCGATGGAGCCGTCGACCTGATCCTCGGCGCGGAACTCGAGCCGCGCCACCGCCTTGGCGGGCGGCAGGGCGACGAGGCCGACACCCTCGCTCCGGCCGATCAGGACCGCCAGCATGGTGAAGCCCATCAGCGCGCCGGCGCCGATCATCAGCAGCGCCGGTGCCGGTCCCGCGGCCGCCGACCCCAAGGCCCGGCCGGCGCCCTCCGCCCGCTCGCCCATCGCGTCCCTCCCTACTCGGCCGCGACGAGGCGACCGGGATTCTCGTCCGCTCGGCCCAGGCGGGTGACCCGCATCGGCGGCGCGGTGCCGTCGGCATGGGCCTCCAGGGCTCGCGCCAGCAGCGTCGCCACCGCCTCCGCGTCCGGCACGGAGCGCAGCATGGGCTCTGTCCGCGCGAGACACCAGGGCCGGGCATGCGGCCAGAGCTGAAGGTAGGCGATACGGATGCCCGACCGCAACCGCAGCGGTAGGTCGCCGCTGCCATCCGTGAAGGCACGCAGCGACGCGGTGTCGATCTGCGCGAAGGGCAGGTTGTGGGTCACCGGCAGGGCGATGCCGGCCTGGAGCACGACGCGGCGGTTGGTCACCGTGTAGAGCGTCGTCCGGTGCGTGAGCCACGCGAGGAGCCAGAGCAGCCCGACGGCACCGGACCCGATCAGCAGCGTCGGTCCCACCACCCGCAGCGCCGCGGCGGGCGTGCCGGCCGCGAGGCCGAAGGCCAGGGCGCAGACCGCGAACCACGCGATCACCAGACGGGCGTGGAACACCCGGACCAGCAGGCCCGCGGTGGCCGGCGCACCCTGCCAGAGGATGCGCTCGCCCGCCGGCAGCGGGCCGGGCAAACCCCGCAGGGTGCCCTCGGGGAGGAAGTCGCCGCTCATATCAGGGGCTCCGCCCGGGCCGGCGTGGCGTAGAGCGTGCCGGCGCCGAAATACGAGATGATCCGCTCCTCCTCCAGGAAGGTCACGCTGTCGGGATCGCGGATCTCCGGGATGTCGGCGAACTGGCTGGCGAGCAGCGCCTCGGTCTTCACCGTCTTGGTGAAGCCGCCGGCCCGGCAGAAGGTGGTCGGCATCAGGCGGCGGCCGCCCGTCGCGAGCTCCACCTCGTAGTAGCGGATCAGCGACTCGCCGCGATCGACCCAGACGTCGCTGATGACGCCCGCCACGGCGTTGTCGGTGCCGAACACCGTCATGCCGATCGGATTCGGGCCGCTCTCGTGCACCACGAAGTTCTTCGCGACGCGCAGGGGCACGATACGGATCTCGTTGTCCCAGGTCCGGTCGTGCACGTCGTGCCGCAGCACCCAGGAGCCGGGTCCGACGCCGGCCTGGAGCGACGTGTCCGTGCGCTCGTAGGGCGCGCCCGGCCAGGGCTCGACCTTGCGGGCGGGGATGCCCGTCTCGATGTCATCTTGGCCGTGCATCGCCTGCGGCGCGTAGGTCGTCTCACCGCCCGGCAGATGGAAGGCCTTGGACCGGGGGATCAGGATCGGATCGACGGTCTTGCGGCGCCCGACCGCTTCGTTCTCGAGCGGATAGCCTTCCCGCCGGTCCTCGCGGCGCAGCCAGAAGACCAGCCCCGCGAAGAAGAGGAAGAAGGCGTAGAGCACGACTTGGGCGACGTCGACGTAGCCCGTAAGTGCGCCGGTTGGCATGGCTGTCCTCCCCGTGTCTCAGGCGGTTCGGCCGGCAAGGTCGCCGGCGATTCGGTCACGATGGTCTGTGCGCGCGTCCTCACGCACCAGCGGTCCGAGCGCGAGGAGCGCGGCGAACAGCAGGGCGATCTCGATGTGGTAGACGATGAGGTAGCCGATCGCGGGCTCGTTCATGCCCTCGCCGAGCACACCCGACTGGGCGATGGCCCCGCCGACGTCGCGCACGAGTCCGCTCGCCGCGATCGAGAGGCCGGCGGCGGTGGCCTGCACGGCGCCCCAGGCGCCGAGGGCGAGCCCGGTATCCTCAGGGCCGGCGCGGTTCATCGAGGCGGTGAGCGTGCCGTGGGCGAACAGGCCGCCGCCGAGCCCGATCAGGCTGACGCCGGCGGCGAACAGGTCGGCCGAGGCCAGCGGCGCGGCGAAGACCACCGCCGAGAAGGCGAGGATCCCGATCCCAACGCCCACCGCCGAGACCCGGAACGGATCGCCCCCGCGCCCGAGCCAGCGTGCCGCCACCAGGAGGCCGAGCCCGCCGCCGGCAGCGAGCAGGGCGGTGAGCGCCGTGGTGGCGCCCACCGACAGGTGCAGGATCTGGCCGCCATAGGGCTCCAGCAGGATGTCCTGCATGGAGAAGCCCGCGGTGCCGAGGCCGATCGCCACGAGGCGCCGCCGGGCGGTGCCCTGGCCCGCATAGGCCTGCCAGGACGACCGGAAGTCGCGCTGCGGGGCCTCGCGGGTGCGGTGGGGATCGCGGGGTTCCTGTTTCCACAGGGCGATCCCGTTGAGGATGATGGTGACCAGCGCCGCGCCCTGGATCACCTGGATCAGCCGCACGGCCGAGAAGTGGGCGAGGAACAGCCCGAACAGCACCGCGCTCGCCATCATGCCGAACAGCAGCGCCGCGCAGAGCAGGGCCACGACCTTCGGCCGCGCATGCGCCGGGGCGAGGTCGGTGGCGAGGGCGAGGCCCACGGTCTGGGTGGTGTGCAGGCCAGCCCCGACCAGCAGGAAGGCGAGCGCCGCCGCGAGGTCGCCGACCCAGAGCGGCCCGGTCGTGTCCCCCGACAGGATCAGCAGGGCGAAGGGCATGATCGCCAGGCCGCCGAACTGCAGCAGCGTGCCGAACCAGATGTAGGGCACCCGCCGCCAGCCCAGCACCGAGCGGTGCGTGTCCGAGCGGAAGCCGACCAGCGCCCGCAGGGGGGCGAAGACCAGCGGCAGCGCCAGCATCATGGCGACGATCCAGGCCGGCACGGCGAGTTCGACGATCATCACCCGGTTCAGGGTGCCGATCAGCAGCACCGCCGCCATGCCGACGGTGACCTGGAACAGGGCGAGGCGCAGGAGGCGTCCCAGGGGCAGCTCGACCGTGGCGGCGTCCGCGAAGGGCAGGATTGCCGGACCGAGGCGCATGAGGGCGCGGGTGAGTTTCTGGGATGCAGCGGTCATGATCGCGCCCCGGGTACCGCTGGGTTCCCTCCCCCCTCTGCGGGGGACGGGACAGCGCGGGACAGCGCGATCGCGTTCGACAGATAGAAGCCGCTGTTGATCCTGTGGCTCCGCGTCCAGCTGAGCCCGTCGAGGGCGGAGTCCGAAGCGATCCGCCGCCGCAGCCCGCCCTCGGTCACCGGCACGATGGCGGGCGAGCGGTCGCCGCGGGGAAACAGCTTCCCGGCGGCGTGCATCACGGTCAGCAGCGCCGTCCGCGGCGCCACGGTGAACAGCACCGACCCGTCCGTGCGCGCGCCCAGTGCCGCCAGCGCCCGGACGATGTCGGCGGCCCGGTAATGGATCAGCGAATCCATCGCCACCACGTGGTCGAACCGCCCGAGATTCGGATCGAGCATGTCGCCCACACGGAAATCGATGCGCCCGCCGCCGGGGATCTCCGGGAGCCGCTCGCGGGCGAGCCCGACCAGCGTCGGCGAGACGTCGATGGCGACCACCTCCGCGCCGCGGCGCGCCGCCTCGACGCTGAGCGCCCCGGTGCCGCAGCCGGCATCGAGCAGGCGCAGGCCGGTCATGTCGGCCGGCAGCCAGGAGAGGAGCGTCGCCCGCATGGCGTCGCGCCCCGCCCGAACCGTGGCGCGGATCCGGCTCACCGGGGCGTCCGAGGTCAGGCGCGACCACGCCTCCACCGCGGTGCGGTCGAAGTAGGTGGTCAATTCGCCCCGGCGGGCGTCGTAGCTGGCGCTGGCCATCGGTCGGACCCCAAACTCAATCGAAACCGAGGAACTCGAACAGGTCGCGGTCCTTCATCGGGACCGCCTCGCAGGGCTCGGCACCCGACCAGAGCGTCTCGGCGAGCCGCATGTACTCGGCGGTCACGGCGTCGAGCTCCGGGGACGAGTCCATCTCGAACAGGGTCGACTTCTTGAGCCGCGAGCGCCGGACGATGTCGAGGTCAGGGAAATGGGCGAGCCGCCGCAGCCCGACCGCGTCGTTGAACCGGTCGATCTCGTCGGTCTTGGCCGAGCGGTTGGCGATGACGCCGCCCAGGCGCACCGGGTAGTTCTTCGACTTGGCGTGGATCGCCGCCACGATCCGGTTCATGGCGAAGATCGAGTCGAAATCGTTGGCGGTGACGATCAGCGCCTGGTCGGCGTGCTGGAGCGGCGAGGCGAAGCCGCCGCAGACCACGTCGCCCAGCACGTCGAACACCACGACGTCGGTGTCCTCCAGGAGGTGGTGCTCCTTGAGGAGCTTCACCGTCTGGCCGACCACGTAGCCGCCGCAGCCGGTGCCGGCCGGCGGCCCGCCGGCCTCGACGCACATCACGCCGTTGTAGCCCTCGACCACGAAATCCTCGACGCGCAGCTCCTCGGAGTGGAAGTTCACCGCCTCCAGGGCGTCGATCACCGTCGGGGCGAGGCGCTTGGTGAGCGTGAAGGTCGAGTCGTGCTTCGGGTCGCAGCCGATCTGCAGCACCCGCTTGCCGAGCTTCGAGAAGGCCACCGACAGGTTCGACGAGGTCGTCGACTTGCCGATGCCGCCCTTGCCGTAGACCGCGAAGACCTTCGCGGTCTCGATCTTCAGGTCCGGATCGAGGGCGACCTGGACGCTGCCTTCTTCCTTCCGGGCGATGACCGGATTGCGGATGGCGATGTTCATGCGGCGACTCCTGTGGTGACGCCTTCGAGACGATCCTCCAGCTCCTCCTCGGCCCGGTCGAGGGCCTCCCGCATCTCTGCGTTGGGAGTCCAGAAGCCGCGCCGGTGGGCCTCGATCAGCCTTTGGGCGACCTTGGCGGAGGCGGTGGGGTTGAGGGCCGCCATGCGCTCGCGCATGGCGGGGTCGAGGACGTAGGTCTCGGTGATCCGCTCGTAGATCCAGGGCTGGACCGCGTTGGCGGTGGCCGACCAGCCGACCGTGTTGGTCAGGTGGGTCTCGATCTGGCGCACGCCCTCGTAGCCGTGGCCGAGCAGGCCCTCGTACCATTTCGGGTTGAGCATCCGGGTGCGGGTCTCCAGCGCCACCTGCTCCTCCAGGGAGCGGACGCGCCCCTCCCCGCGGGTCTGGTCGCTGATGTAGATCGGCACCGACTCGCCCTTGGCCCGGGCGACCGCCCGGCCCATGCCGCCGAGGCCGTCGAAGTAGTGATCGACGGAGGTGACGCCGACCTCGACCGAGTCGAGGTTCTGGTAGGCCATGTCGACGGAGGCGAGCACCGCCTGCATCAGGGCGCGCTGCGGCGCCGGGCGGCCGGTGCGGCCGTACGCGAAGCTCTTGCGGCGCGAGAAGGTCTCGCACAGCTCGGCGTCGTCATCCCAGTTCCCGGAATCGACCAGGTGGTTGACGTTGGCGCCGTAGGCTCCCTCGGCGTTGGAGAAGACCCGCAGGGACGCGGTCTCCAGATCGCAGCCCTGCTCGATCTGGATCGCCAGGGCGTGCTTGCGGACGAAGTTCTGCTCCAGCGGCTCGTCCGCGGTGGCGGCGAGGTACGACGCTTCAGCCAGGAGCTTTGTCTGCAAGGGTAGCAGATCGCGAAAAATGCCCGAGAGGGTGACCACCGCGTCGATGCGCGGGCGGCCGAGGGTTTCCAGGGGGATCAACTCGGCGCCGCTGAGCCGGCCGTAGCCGTCGAAGCGGGGGCTTGCGCCGATCAGCGCGAGCGCCTGGGCGATCGGGCCGCCCTCGCTCTTGAGGTTGTCGGTGCCCCACAGGACCAGGGCGACGCTCTCCGGGCAGGGCTTCCCGTCCGCGGCGAAGCGCTCGAGGATGCGGGCCACCTGCCGGGCGCCGTCGGCCACCGCGAAGGCCGAGGGCAGGCGGTAGGGATCGAAACCGTGGAGGTTGCGGCCCGTCGGCAGGATCGCGGGATTGCGCAGCAGGTCGCCGCCGGCCACCGGCGGCACGAAGCGGCCGTCGAGCGCCCGCAGCAGCGCGGGGACCTCGTGGTCCCGCGCGAGCAGCCGGTCGGTCTCGGCGAGGCTCGCGAAGGCGGCGCGGGCCACCTYGTCGGCGGGCAGGCCGGAGGCCTTCAGCGCGGCCTCGACGCCATGGCCGGCGACGAGCGCTTCGATCCCTGCCCGCTCCGACTGAACGCCGTGCGCCGACTCGGCCAGGGCCAGCAGCAGGTCGATCCGCTCTTCTGCCGGCGTCCCCGCGCCAACCACGTGGAGCCCGTGCGGGATCAGTGTCTGTTCCAGCTCCTGCAGCGCAGTCCAGAGGCCGGCGACATGGGTGCCGAGGTCGCCGGTCCAGGCCGGCTCGGCCGCCACAAGGTCGACCGCCGCGCCCTGCTGCTGGATCAGCTCGGCGAGGCTGCCGCGCTCGGCCGCGGCTTCGAGATCGAGGCCGCGCCAGCGCTCGATCGAGCTCTTCAGATCGATCAGCCCGCGGTAGAGCCCGGCCGCCGCGAGGCTCGGGGTCAGGTAGCTCACCAGCGTGGCCGCTGAGCGGCGCT
The DNA here is from genome assembly GCF_054049775.1 of Methylobacterium sp. P5_C11. NCBI lineage: Bacteria > Pseudomonadati > Pseudomonadota > Alphaproteobacteria > Hyphomicrobiales > Methylobacteriaceae > Methylobacterium > Methylobacterium sp. P5_C11. The sequence goes on from NZ_JBFULS010000024.1 coordinate 13,440, forward strand.
TGGCGAGCGTTCCCTCCGACGGGTTGTTGGCCGCGTAGAGGTAGACGTTGGGCAGAGCGCCGATCAGCCGCTCCGGCCAGCACGCCTCGGACAGGCCGGTCTGCTTGCCGGGCATGAATTCGAGCGCCCCGTGGGTGCCGAAATGCAGCACGGCGTCGGCGGCGAAATCCTCGCGCAGGTAGCGGTAGAAAGCCGAGAAGGCGTGGGTCGGCGCGAAGCCGCGCTCGAACAGCAGCCGCATCGGGTCGCCCTCGTAGCCGAAGGCGGGCTGGACCCCGACGAGGACGTTGCCGAACTGCGCTCCGAGCACGAAGATCTCGGCGCCGTTGGTCTGGTGGCGGCCCGGCGCCGGGCCCCACTGCGTCTCGATCTCGGCGAGGTAAGTCTCGCGCCGCAGATGATCCTCCGCCGGGATGCGGGCGTGGACGTTGGCCTGGGTGCCGTAACGCTTGGCGTTCCCGTCGAGGATACGCTCGCGCAGGGCATCGACGCTCTCAGGGACCTCCACGGCGTAGCCGTCGGCCGCCAACCCCTTCAGTGTGTTGAGGAGCGAGGCGTAGACCGACAGGAACGCCGCCGTGCCGGTGGCGCCGGCATTCGGCGGGAAGTTGAATAGCACCACGGCGAGCCGGCGCTCGGCTTTCGCGGTCCGGCGCAGGGACACGAGCTGCGTGACCCGCTCGGCGAGGCGCGCGGCCCGCTCGGGGTGGACCCGCATGTCCCGGGCATTGTCGCTGCCCGATGCGGCGGAGCGGCCGCCGAACACCATCGGGGCGGTGGCGCCGTCGAGTTCGGGGATGGCGACCATCATGGTGGCTTCCACCGGCGAGAGTCCGCGCTCGCCCGCCTCCCACTGCTCCAGCGTCTGGAACTCCAGCGCCTGGGCGGCGAGGTAGGGCACGTCGAGGGCAGTCAGCATCGCCTCGGCGGAAGCGGCATCGTTGTAGGCGGGGCCGCCGACCAGGGAGAAGCCGGTGAGGGATACGAGGGCGTCGATGCAGGCACGCCCGTCCTTCATGAAGAAGGACTCCACCGCCGGGCGGTTGTCGAGGCCGCTGGCGAAGGCCGGCACCACGTCGAGCCCCTTCGCCTCCAGGGCCGCGATGACGCCGTCGTAATGGGCGGTGTTGCCGGCGAGCACGTAGCTGCGCATCACCAGGAGTCCGACGCGGCCCTTCGCGCCGGGGAGGCGCGGCAGCCGGGACGGGTCGGCGCCGATCCGGCCGGGCAGGCGCGGGTGGTAGAGGCCGGTCTCGGGGTAGTCGAGGGGCGCGGGGGCCGCCGGCCCGTCGCGCCACGCCGCCCGCTCGCCCGCCGCGTAGCGGTGCACGAGGAAGCGCACCAGGGCGGCGACGTTCTCGTCGGAGCCCGCCAGCCAGTATTGCAGGGTGAGGAAGTAGGCGCGCACGTCCTGCGCCGAACCCGGGATGAAGCGCAGGATCTTCGGCAGCTTGCGCACGAGTGCCATCTGACGGCCGGCATTGCCCTGCTGGCCCGGCTTGCCGCGCAGCTTCTTCAGGAAATCGAGGGCGCCGCGCTTGTTGCCGCTCATGTCGAAGCGGCCGAGCCGCGTCGTCTTCACCACGTCGCTCGCCGAGAGGCAGCCGATCATCGCGTCGCAGGCCTCGCGCCGGGCCGCGAGCGCCGGCAGGATCGCCCGGACATGCTCGTCCATGAACAGCATGGCCGAGAGCACGATGTCGGCCTGTGCGATGTCGGCCCGGCAGTCTTCCAGGGTCGACGGGTCGGTCTCCCACTCGGCCGCCGCGTGGAAGCCCAGCACCAGTCCGGGCATCTCGGACCGGAGCCGCAGGCGCGCCCGTTCCACCGCGCTCGCCAAGTGATTGTCGAGCGTGACGATGGCGACGCGGATCGGCGGCCTAGCGGCCGTAATGCGCTTTGGCATCGTAGAGGGTCTCGATGGTGATGAGCGGCAGGTGCCGCTCTCGGGCGAAGGTCTCGGTGTTGGTGCGGGCCTTGCCGCGCACGAAGAACGGGATCTTTTTCAGTTCCTTCTCGGCTTCCGGCGACCACGCGGCCGCCACCGCCCTGTTCAGCAGGATCGGAACGGGCGCCGGCGTCGGAGGGGTGTCGGCCGGCGCCCGTTCTTCGGCCTCGAGCGCCCCGTCCGCCGGAGTCCCGAAGGACTTGCCGCCGAGATGCGAGGGGCCGACGCCGTCGTGGAATTCGGGATCCTCCCGGAACATGCCGAGGAGGTGCTCCTCGAGGCCCATCATCAGCGGATGGACCAGGGTGTCGAACAGGACGTTGGCGCCTTCGAACCCCATCTGCGGCGCGTAGCGGGCCGGGAAGTCCTGAACGTGGACCGGCGCCGAGATCACCGCACAGGGGATGCCGAGCCGCTTGGCGACGTGGCGCTCCATCTGGGTGCCGAGCACCAGTTCCGGCGCGGCGGCGCGGATCGCCGCCTCGACGTCGAGGTAGTCGTCGGTGATCAGCGCCTCGATCCCGTGCTCGGCCGCCTCGGCGCGGACCTCGCGGGCGAATTCGCGGCTGTAGGTGCCGAGGCCGACCACGGTGAAGCCGAGTTCGCGCGCCGCGACCCGGGCGATGCCGATGGCGTGGGTCGCGTCGCCGAACACGAAGACGCGCTTGGCCGTCAGGTAGGTCGAATCGACCGAGCGGGAGTACCAGGGCAGGCGCGAGCCCGGGCCGTCGAGCACGGGCGCCGGATCGATTCCGGCGATCTCCGCCACCTCGGCGACGAACCGGCGCGTGCCGCCGACGCCAATCGGCAGGGTCTGCGTGAACGGCTGCCCGAAGCTCTTCTTCAGGTATTCCGCGGCCGACCGGGCGGTCTCGGGGTAGAGCACGACGTTGAAATCGGCGTCCCCGAGGCGGCCGAGGTCGGCCGGCGAGGCCCCCAGCGGGGCGACGATGTTGGCGGCGATCCCGAGGGAATCGAGCAGGCGGCGGATCTCGATCAGGTCGTCCCGGTGGCGGAAGCCCAAGGCCGTCGGCCCGAGGATGTTGCAGAGCGGGCGCCGACCGGGCTCGCGCGCCGGACGCGGGGCCGGCGGACCCGCGAGCGCCCGGACGAGGCGATAGAAGGTCTCCGAGGCGCCCCAGTTCTCCTTCTTCTGGTAGGCGGGCAGCTCCAGCGGGATCACCGGGATCGGCAGGTCGAGGGCCTTGGCGAGACCGCCTGGATCGTCCTGGATCAGCTCGGCGGTGCAGGAGGCGCCGACGATCATCGCCTGCGGCTGGAAGCGCGTGTAGGCGGCGGCCACCGAGGTCTTGAACAGCTCGGCCGTGTCGCGGCCGAGATCCTGCGCCCGGAAGGTCGTGTAGGTGACGGGCGGGCGGGCGTCCCGCCGCTCGATCATCGTGAACAGCAGGTCGGCGTAGGTGTCGCCCTGCGGCGCGTGCAGCACGTAGTGCAGCCCGGTCATCGCCGTGGCGACGCGCATGGCGCCGATGTGGGGAGGACCCTCGTAGGTCCAGAGGGTGAGCTGCATGGCGCTACACCTCCAGCAGGGCGCGGCGCCGGAGCGGGCGCACGAACAGCTCGGCGAGGTCGCCGGCCTGCTCGTAGCCCTGCACGGGCGTGAACAGCAGCTCGATCGACCACTTGGTCGACAGTCCCTCCGCCTCCAGCGGGTTGGCGAGGCCGAGGCCGCAGACCGTGAGGTCCGGGCGCGCCGCCCGGCAGCGGTCCATCTGGTCGTCGAGGCTCTGGCCCTCGGTCACCCGCGTGCCCTGGGGCAGCATCTCGATCTCGGCGGCGAGATGCGCCCGATGCAGGTAGGGCGTCCCGACCTCCACGAGGTCTGCGCCGAGCTCCCGGGCGAGGAAGCGGGCGAGGGGCACCTCCAGCTGCGAATCGGGGAAGAAGAACACGCGCTTGCCCGCGAGCTTTTCGCGGTGGGGTGCGAGGGCGGTCTCGGCCCGGGTGCGGCCCGGGGCCGTCGCCCGGTCGAAGACGGCCTCGGCGACGCCGAACGCCTCGGCGGCCGCCCGCAGCCAGCCGGTCGTGCCCTCGGCGCCGAGCGGGAACGGCGCGGGGAGCCGGCGGGCGCCGCGTTCCTCGAGGGCGCGGGCCGTGTCGGCCAGGAACGGCTGGGCCAGGAGATAGCGCGTGTTGCGCCCGACCGCCGGCATCCTGCCGGCCCGGCGGGCGGGCAGGAACCGGACGTCGCCGATTCCCATCGCGGCGAAGATCCGGAGAAACTGGTCCTCCACAACGTCGGCCAGCGCCCCGACGACCAGGAGCGACGGCGCGGCCGTCTCGGCCTCGCCGGGCAGGTCCGGCACCAGGGCGGCGAGACAGGCATCCTCGCCCTGCGTGAACGTCGTCTCGATGCCGGACCCGGAGTAGTTCAGGACCCGCACGGGGGCGAGGCGGCCCGACAGCCGCTGCGCCGCCCGGGACAGGTCGAGCTTGATCACCTCCGACGGGCAGGACCCCACCAGGAACAGGAGCTTGATGTCCGGCCGCCGCTCGATCAGCCGGGTCACCACCCGGTCGAGTTCCTCGTTCGCGTCGGCGATGCCGGCGAGGTCGCGCTCGTCGATGATCGCGGTCGCGAAACGCGGCTCGGCGAAGATCATCACCCCGGCGGCGGACTGGATCAGGTGCGCGCAGGTGCGCGAGCCGACCACGAGGAAGAAGGCGTCCTGGATCTTCCGGTGCAGCCAGACGATGCCGGTGAGCCCGCAGAACACCGCGCGCTGCCCCTGCTCCTGGTGCAGGTCGATGCCGCCGCAGGCGGATTGATGCAGAAGGGGGGCGTTCATCACAGCGCCTCCGCGAGGCGCGGGGCGCGGCTGCCGGCGCCATCCAGGCGGGCGGCGCGCAGCTTCAGCAGGAACTGGCCGGCATTGACCACATAGGTCGCGTAGGCCGCCAGTGCGAGGAGCAGCAGCGCCCGCCCGCCCAGGGCGCCCGTGGCGAGGGCGGCCAGATAGGCCGTGTGGAGGGCCAGCACCAGCATGCTGACCACGTCCTCCCAGAAGAAGGCCGGGGCAAAGAGCCACCGACCGAACACGGCCTTCTCCCAGATCGAGCCGGTGACCATGATCGCGTAGAGCGCCAGCGTCTTCACCACCACCGAGACCTCGGCGGCGAGCAGGCCGTCACCGGTGGCCAGGGTGCGCAGCACCAGGATGAGGCTGATCAGGAAGATCGCGAACTGCAGGGGGGCCAGCACACCCTGGACCAGGGTCCAAGGAGAGGAATCGCGTCGGCGCCGTTCGGCGGACGTGTAGAGCGGTCGTGCCGGCCGGTCCTCGGGACCCATGCATCCGCTCCCTGGTGCTCGGCGTCGCCAACGGCTCCGTCGTTGACAGAGGCTAGGGCTTAGCTCCCAGAAGTGTCAAGTGCGCTTGACGCTTTTGCGATGTGACAGAGGGAGAGATATTTTTCTTCACTTTAGATCATTGCCAAGTTCGACAGGAGGCGTATCGTCGAGTGCGACGGCCGAGATTGCTGCGGTTCGATCGGTCAGATCCGGCAACTGGTGAAGTCGAAGAATAGGCGGGCGAGCAACGCCCCACCCCATGCGCGAGCGGTGCCGCCGGTCCCTTCGGTCCGGGGTCGTCTCAGGGAGGGATGCCGATGGGAAACTGGAGGCATTTCGGTGACCGCCTCGATTCCGGCTCGCCTTTGGCAGGCTGCAGTCCCGTGAGCGGCGGCTTTCCCGTCTTCCGCGACCCGCCCCCGCCCCTGGCCTGGTCCGATCCGCACCAACCCGTTCCGGATTCCATCGCCCGGGTGGTCGAGGCCGAGATCCTGCCCCGACTGATGCTCGCCCATCGTCCCGCCCCCGGGCGTCGCGTGCAGGCCAGCCGCAGACCCAGTCCGCGGGAGATCGCCGATTTCAGCGCCCTGCTCCTGACCGCCGGCCCGGTGGATCTCGATGCCCGGGTGGAGGCCCTGCGCGACGGGGGGCTGCCCCTGGCGCGCCTCCTCCTCGACCTGCTCGCCCCGGCCGCCCGGCATCTCGGCGCCCTCTGGGAGGAGGATGCTTGCGACTTCCTGGCCGTTACGGAGGCGCTCGGGCGTCTCCACGCCGTGAGCCGCCGCCTCTGCGCCGAGCTGGAGCGCGAATCGGTCCTGGCCAACGGGCGCAGCGTCCTTCTGCTGCCCTGCCCTGGGGAGACACACCTGTTCGGCCTGTCGGTCGTCGCGAGCTTCTTCCGGGAGGCTGGCTGGGACGTGACCACGGCGGTACCCGGGCCAGGGGTCGATCCCCTGGACCTGCTCCGGACCGACTGGTTCGACGTGGTCGGCCTGTCGCTGTCCTGCGACGTCCTGCTGCCGGCCCTGGCGGCGACGGTGGCTGATGTGCGCCGCGATTCGCGCAACCGCGAGATCCGCGTGCTGGTCGGCGGCCCCTATTTTGCCCGCTACGGCGGCGAGGCGGGAATCGTCGGGGCGGATGCCTGTGCGGCTGACGCGTGCCTCGCCCCCGCCGCAGCCGAAGCTTTGCTGGACAGACAGGCGTTGGCCTGCTGAAAGGGGCATTCCCCGAAGATCACATTGCGGTGACCGTGACGCCCCAGCCTCGCCCCACCCCGCAGCCGCCGCCCGCGGCCCTGCAGCAGGTGGCCGGCCTCCTCCACGGTGAGGCGGTCGGGCGCATCGTCGCGGCGTCCGCGGACTTATCGCTGATCGTCGATGCCGACGGGGTGATCCGCGACGCCACCGTCGGCACCGATCTCGAGGCGTCGACCGTGGCGGGCTGGCTCGGCCGTCGCTGGATCGACACCGTCACGGTGGAGAGCCGGCCGAAGGTCGACGCCCTCCTGCGCGATGCCCGGGCCGAGGGCATCACCCGCTGGCGCCAGGTCAACCACCCCTCCCCCGACGGCGCCGACCTGCCGATCCGCTACGCCTCGATCCGACCGTCGGAGGGCGGCCCGATCCTCGTTCTCGGGCGCGACATGCGGGCGGTGGCGGCCCTGCAGCGCCGGCTGATGGAGACGCAGCAGGCCCTGGAGCGGGACTACGACCGGCTCCGCGCCGCCGAGACCCGCTACCGGCTTCTGTTCCAGATCTCCGGCGAGCCGGTGCTGGTGGTCGATGCCGGGACGCGTCGGGTGGCCGAGGTCAACCCGGCTGCCGCCCGCCTGATCGGGCGCCCCGCCAAGCGCATCGCCGGCCAGGACGTGGTCGACCTGTTCGATTCCGCCAGCGCCCGAGCCCTCGAGGCTCAGTTCGGCGCCCTCCGGGCGACCGGGCAGGCCGGAGAGATCCGGGTTGCCCTGTCGCATGGACGGGGAGAGGTGACGGTCTCGGCCTCGCTGTTCCGGGGTGAGGGCGGCGCCAGCGTCCTACTGCAGCTGGTCGCCGACCCGGCGGTTGCGGAGGCCGGGCTCGATCAGGAGGCGCCCACGGCCGCGGTGATCGAGGCGATGCCCGAGGGATTCGTGGTCACCGACCCGGCGCGGCGGGTCCTCATGGCCAATGCCGCCTTCCTGGAACTGGCGCAGCTCGCCACCGAGGGGCAGGCGCGGGGCCGCACCCTCGACCACTGGCTCGGCCGCGACGAGTCGGAGGCGCAGGCCCTGTTCGCGACGCTGGTCGATCATGGTGCCGTGCGCCGCTTCGGCACCGTCGTCCGGGGCGCCTACGGCGGCATGGAGGACGTGGAGGTCGCCGCCGTGTCGGTGGCCGGTCTCCGCCCGTGCCTCGGCTTCGCCATCCGGTCCGGCCCGCGGCGGATTCCCGAGGGCCGCCACGTCGGCGTCGGACGAGAGGTGCCGCGTTCGGTGGAGCAGATGGCCGAGCTGGTAGGCCGCGTCTCGATGAAGACCCTGGTGCGCGAGACGACGGACCTGATCGAGAAGCTCTGCATCGAGGCGGCCCTGCGGATCACCCGGGACAACCGGGCCTCCGCGGCCGAGATGCTCGGCCTGAGCCGGCAGGGCCTCTATGCCAAGATGCGCCGCTACGGCGTCGGCGACCTGGACGGCCCGGTCGAAGTGGAGTGAGGCTTAGGGTCGGCAGGAGACCGATTCCGGGCCGATCCATTCCCCGCGGCACTACGCATCCACGGGAGCCGGCGGCCAGTCCGAACCCCTGCGGCCGCCGATCCGCGCCGCGTCAGCGGCCTTGGGATCCGCCGTTGATACCCTGTTCGATCCTGATGGAGATCCCGGCGCCGGAGACGCGCGGAGGACTCGAAAACGGTCCCCAGACCCTGCTCCGGATGCACGGTCCGACCGTGTCTTGCATATTGTATTTTAAGAGATCCGATGTATTCGACCGACAAACCGGTCGGACATTCTGCCGCCGGATGTAAATCTGACTTGACACTTTCCGTGGCGCCGGTAGCCTCGCTGCCATGGCCGCCACGCCCGCCCCGAGTGCAGTCATCGAGCTGCTGAAGCCGATCACGTGGTTCGCGCCGATGTGGGCGTTCGCCTGCGGCGTGATCTCCTCGGGACAGCCCGCGCACGGACAATGGCCGGTGATCGCCGCCGGGGTGCTGCTCGCCGGACCGCTGGTCTGTGCCACCAGCCAGGCGGCCAACGACTGGTTCGACCGCCACGTCGACGCGATCAACGAGCCGAACCGGCCGATTCCCTCCGGGCGCATCCCCGGCCGCTGGGGCCTCTACCTCGCGCTGGGCTGGACGCTGCTGTCGCTCGCGGTGGCCGCCGCCCTCGGGCCGTGGATCCTCGGCGCCGCCCTGTTCGGGCTGGTGCTGGCCTGGATCTATTCCGCGCCCCCCCTGCGCCTGAAGAAGAACGGCTGGTGGGGCAACGCCGCGGTGGGGCTCTGCTACGAGGGGCTGCCCTGGTTCACCGGCGCGGCCGTGATGGCCGCGACCCTGCCCGACCGGCGGGTGCTCGCCGTCGCCCTGCTCTATTCGGCGGGCGCCCACGGCATCATGACGCTCAACGACTTCAAGTCCGTGGAGGGCGACCGGCGGATGGGCCTGCTGTCGCTGCCGGTGCAGCTGGGCTCCGAGCGCGCCGCGCGCTTCGCCTGCCTGGTCATGGCGGTTCCGCAGGTGGTGGTGATCGCCCTTCTCGTCGGTTGGGAGCGGTACTGGCATGCCGGGATCGTGGCGGTGCTGCTCGCCGGCCAGCTCGCTCTGATGGTCCGGTTCCTCGGCAGCCCCCGGGAGCGAGCCGCGTGGTACAACGGCACCGGCACCACGCTCTACGTCCTCGGCATGCTGGTGGCGGCCTTCGCCCTGCGGCCGCTGGTGGGAGGGGCGTGATGGGGTCCGAGGCCCGCGCGCCCATGACGGGCGCCCTCCCGTTCCCGTCCGCGGAGCTCGGCTGGCCCCAGATCGTCCGCCTGGGTCTCGTCCAGACCGCGCTGGGCAGCGTCGTCGTGCTGATGACCGCCACCCTCAACCGGGTGATGGTCGTCGAACTCGCCCTGCCCGCCTTCGTGCCGGGCCTGCTGGTCGCCCTGCACTACGCCGTGCAGGTGCTCCGCCCGCGCTGGGGCTACGGCTCGGACCGGAGCGGCCGGCGCACCGCCTGGATCGTCGGCGGAATGGCCGCGCTCTGCCTCGGCGGGTTCGGGGCGGCCTGCGGGACCGCCCTCGCCGCGGAGAGTCTCGTCCTCGGGCTGGCGCTGGCCGCCCTCTCCTTCCTGTGTGTCGGGATCGGGGTCGGGGCAGCGGGAACCTCGCTCCTGGTTCTGCTGTCGGGGGGCGTCGCGCCGGCCCGGCGGGGGGCGGCCGCCACCATCGTCTGGGTGATGATGATCGTCGGCTTCGCCGTTACGGCGCCGCTCGCCGGCCACTTCCTCGATCCGTTCTCCGGCCTCCGGCTCGTGGCGGTGTCGGGCACCGTCTCGCTCATCGCCTTCGGCATCGCCGCCCTGGCGGTGGCCGGCGTCGAGCGCCGCCTGCCGGCTCGCGTCCCGGAGCCCGAAGCGGCGCGGCGGCCGTTCTTCGCGGTGCTGGCTCACGTCCTCGCCGATCCCGTCGCCCGCACCTTCACGGTCTTCGTCTTCGTCTCGATGCTGGCCTACAGTGCCCAGGAACTGATCCTGGAGCCCTATGCCGGTCTCGTCTTCGCGATGAGTCCGGGCGCCACAACGAAGCTCGCCGGGCTCCAGCACGGCGGCGTGCTCGCCGGTATGCTGCTCGTGGCGGCAGTGACGCTCGCCGCCCGCGGCACCCCCCTCGCCTCCCTGCGGCTCTGGATCGGAATCGGCTGCGCCGGCTCGGCGGCGGCCCTGTTCGCCCTGGCGAGCGGTGCGGCGGGCGGCTCGGACTTCCCGCTGCGGGAGACGGTCTTCGCCCTCGGGGTCGCCAACGGCGCCTACGCGGTCGCCGCCATCGGCTCGATGATGGCGCTGGCCGGCCGCGGCGACGCGCGGGAGCGCGGCACCCGCATGGGCGTCTGGGGCGCCGCGCAGGGCATCGCCTTCGGCGCCGGCGGATTCCTGGGCGCGGTGGCGGTGGACGCCGTCCGGCTCGTCACGGCCGAGCCCGTCCAGGCCTACGCGGCGGTGTTCGCCGCGGAGGGCGTGCTGTTCCTCGTCGCGGTCGCCCTGGCGGCGCGCCTCGAACCCGCTCCGGCACCCGACAGGGTGTCGCTCGATCCTGCCTTCAGCGCGAGGTGAGGCCATGGCCCGGTTGGATGATGCCGACGGCGAAGCGATGTACGACGTCGTTGTGGTCGGCGGCGGCCCGGCCGGCGCCACTGCGGCGACCGACCTCGCCCGCGCCGGCCATACGGTGCTGCTCCTCGACAAGCCGGGCCGGATCAAGCCCTGCGGCGGCGCGATCCCGCCGCGGCTGATCCGCGATTTCGCCATCCCCGATTCGCTCCTCGTCGCCAAGATCCGCGCCGCCCGGATGGTGGCGCCGAGCGGGAAGGCCGTCGACATGCCGGTGGGCGAGGGCTTCGTCGGCATGGTCGACCGGGAATCCTTCGATCCGTGGCTGCGCGCCCGGGCGGAGGAGGCGGGCGCCGATCTGCGCGCCGCCGCCTACGACCGGATCACCCGGCCGGATGACGGGCCGCCGCGCGTCCACTTCACCACCGGCGCCGGCGCAGATCTCGTCCGCGACGCCGTGCGGGCGCGCCTCGTCATCGGCGCCGACGGCGCCTGCTCGCCGGTCGGCCGGGCGGAGGTGCCGGGTCACGCCAAGATGCGGCAGGTCTTCGCCTATCACGAGATCCTCCGGGTGCCGGAGGCCGGCGCTCCAGGGGCCGCCTCCGTCGATGCGACCCGCTGTGACGTCTACTACCAGGGCCGCCACTCGCCGGATTTCTACAGCTGGATCTTCCCCCACGGGGACACACTGAGCATCGGCACCGGCAGCGCCCGGAAGGGTTTTTCCCTCCGCTCGTCGATCCGGGCCTTGCGCGCGGCGACCGGCCTCGACGGGGCCGAGACCCTGCGCCGCGAGGGCGCTCCGCTGCCCCTCAAGCCCCTGAAGCGCTGGGACAACGGCCGGGACGTGCTGCTCGCCGGCGACGCCGCCGGCGTGGTCGCCCCGGCCTCCGGCGAGGGGATCTACTACGCGATGCTCGGCGGCCGCCTCTCGGCTGAGGCGGCCGCCGCCTTCCTGCGGACCGGCGAGGCCCGCGCCCTCGCGGGTGCGCGCAAGCAGTTCATGAGGCTGCACGGGCGCGTGTTCTGGATTCTCGGGATGATGCAGTGGGTCTGGTACCGCAGCGACGGCCTGCGCGAACGCTTCGTCTCGATCTGCCGGGACAAGGACGTCCAGCAGCTCACCTGGGACAGCTACATGAACAAGGAGCTGGTCCGGGCGAAGCCCGCCGCCCACGCGCGGATCTTCTTCAAGGACCTTGCCCACCTGTTCCGCTGGGTCTCGCCGTGAGTGTCTCCCTCGGCGCCGGCTGGGGGCCGCCCGCGGTCGCGGCCGTGGCCGCCGTGCTTGTGGCCGTGGCCGGCGCCGTCGCGACCACCACGGACGGCTGGTATCGGCGCCTGCGCGTACCCGCCTGGAAGCCGCCGGACTGGGCGTTCGGACCGGTCTGGACCGTGATCTTCGCGCTCACCGCGACCGCCGGGGTGCTGGCCTGGACCGGCGATCCCGACCCGGCCGCCCGGGACGCGCTGCTCGCCGCCTACGGGGTGAACGGCGTGCTCAACATCGCCTGGAGCGTCCTGTTCTTCCGCTTCCGCCGGCCCGACTGGGCGCTGGCCGAGGTCGCGGCCCTGTGGCTGTCCATCGCCGTGCTGGTGCTGGTCACCGGCCGCGTGTCCGGCGCGGCCGGGCTCCTGAACCTGCCCTACCTCGCCTGGGTCAGCGTCGCCGCCTGCCTGAACCTGCGGATCGTGCGCCTCAACGCGCCCTTCGGGCAGCCCGCCTGATGGACGGGCTGTTCGCCGCCCTGTTCGCCTCCGGCCGGATCGTCGACGGGATCCTGCTGCTCGTCGCCGGGGAGGCGCTCCTCCTCGCATGGCTCTGCCGCCGGAGCGGCCCGTCACTGCCCGCCCTGCTGGCCAACCTCGCCTCCGGTGCCGCGCTGATGCTGGCCCTGCGGGCGGCGCTGGCGGGGTCCGGCTGGATCGCGGTCGCCGGCTTCCTGCTCGCCGGGCTCGTCGCGCATCTCGCCGACCTCGTTTTGCGGTTCCGGGCGGCCACGGCACAACGCCGCAGCCCGGCGCAGACCGGAACATCGCCGCGAACGGCCGCGTTCACGCGCGTCATCTGATTGAAAGAACTCTAAAGTCCGTTCGGGAGAGGTTGCCATGAAGCGCACGAATGCCCGCCTCTCCGGCTGGGCCTCGACCCCGATCCTGGCAGGCCTGTTCCTGGCCGCGCCCGCCCTGGCGCAGGACGGCTCCCCCGACCAGATCGAGCGCGGCAAGTACCTCGTCACCATGGGCGATTGCGCGGCCTGTCACACGGCGCCCGGCGGCAAGTACCTCGCCGGCAACTACGCGCTGAACATGCCCTTCGGCGTGATCATGACCCCCAATCTGACCCCCGACAAGGAGACCGGACTCGGCGACTACTCCTATGCCGACTTCGAGAAGTCCTTCCGTCAGGGCTACAGCAAGCATGTCGGCTACCTGTACCCGGCCTTCCCGTTCGGTTGGTACACCAAGGTCACCGACGAGGACACCAAGGCGATCTGGGCCTACCTGCAGTCGATCCCGGCGGTGAGCGAGAAGCGCCAGGAGAGCCAGATCCCGTTCCCGTTCAGCGTGCGCACCGCGCTGGTGACGTGGCGGACCGCCTTCTTCACCGAGGAGCGCTTCAAGCCCGACCCCAACGCCAGCGCCGAGGTGAACCGCGGCGCCTACCTCGTCGAGGGGCTCGGCCACTGCGCCATGTGTCACAACGAGAACAAGATCGTCGGCAATTCGAGCTTCGCGGGCCGCTTCGGCGGCGGCGTGATCGACGGCTGGTACGCCCCCAACATCACCCCGGACGGTCACCAGGGCATCGGCGCCTGGACCGACGAGCAAGTGGTGACCTATCTCAAGACCGGCACCGCCCCGGGCAACCGGCCCGGCGTCGCCGCCGGCCCGATGCGCCAGACCATCATGGAATCCCTCTCCAAGGTGAAGGAGGAGGACCTGAAGGCCATGGTCGCCTATCTGCGCACCGTCCCGGCCAAGCAGACCTACAAGCCGAAGGATCTGGCGGTCTTCGACAAGGCGGATGCCCCCGGTGCCTCCACCTACCTCACCTACTGCTCGTCCTGCCACCAGCCCGACGGCAAGGGCATCGAGGGTGCGGTCCCGGCGCTCGCCGGCAACACCTCGGTGATGTCGGAGGGACCCGAGACGGTCCTGCGCGTGATCTATGGCGGCTTGGCCGCCCAGAGCGGGCTCGCCCCGATGGTGGCGATCGGCCAGCAGATGACCGATGTCGAGGTGCGGAACGTCACCGACTACATCCGTAATTCCTGGGGCAACAAGGCCCCGCCGGTGACCGGCGACAAGGCCTCCGACGCCCGGGCCGCCACCAAGACCATGCTGGCCGGCACCGCGCCCTGTGCGGAGATCGAGCAGGACAAGCTCAAGGCCGCCTTCGAGCGGATCGGGGTCGGCGCCACGCTCACGGGTCTGAAGCAGCAGGACTTCGTGCCGACGCTGGTTCGGCTGGTGCCGCAGGTGAAGGCGGCCGACACGGGAGCCACCGACGACGACGTCGTCAACGCCCTGACCACGGCCTTCTGCAAGGTCGGCCGTGACGACCCGCAATACGCCAATCCGAGCTGGCCCGCGGTGATCGGCACCTTCTCCAACGTCGCCTACAGCCAAGTGAAGCATCCGGAGAAGCAGGCGGCGAACGTGCCGACCGCCACGACCCCGCCGGTCAAGAACTAAGGCACCGCCGGTCCGTCCGGGCCTCGCCGGACGGACCGTGCATCCGGGGTCCCGGGTCCACTGCGCGGCCCCGCAATGACGGCGTAGACCCAGGGAACGGATAAAATCGTGTTTCGTTGGAGCCGGGTCGTGCCGACTTCACGCCCGGAGTGCCTGTGTCCAGCCTCGTCCGCATCCTGCTCGCGATCTTCTTCCCGCCGATCGCCGTGCTCGTCACCACAGGCTTCGGCCTGCAGTTCCTGCTGAACATCCTGCTGTGGATCCTCGGCTGGCTGCCGGGTACGGTCCACGCCCTGTGGCTGATGAACCGCGACCGGCCGCTGGTCTGAGCGGTCAGGGTTTCCTGGCCTCGGGCTCGCCCTTCCGGAGGGCGGGCTTTGCGTCCGCCTTCGCGTCGCCCTTCCCGTCTGCCTTACCCTCCACCTTGGCGGTCTTTACCGCGTGGGCCTTAGCGACCACCTTCGGCGCCACCTTCTCGGCGGCGTGGGCGAGCTTCACCGGCTCGGGTACGACCGCGGCATCGACGGCCGGGGTCGCGGGTGCGGCCGGGGCCGGCTTGTCCTTGGGGAAGAGCTGGCCGAACAGCTTCTGGTAGCTGCTCGGGTCGCCGTCGGCATCCGCCACCGCAATCCGGGCGGGCTTCTCGGCGAGGGCCGCCGTGGTCTCGACCTGGGCGCCGGGTTCGACCCGATTCGCCATCAGCGTCGTGGACGCCGGCTTCGCGGGTTCCCGCAGCCCGTGGGCCTTGCCGTCGGCCTTCGCGGCCCGGGCCGGGGCCGCCGGCTCGGCGCCGGCCATCATCACGGCCTGGCTCTTCGGGCCGACCTCGATCTCCTGCGGACCGGCAGCCAGGGTCTCGGGGCGGCTCACGTCGCCGAGGTTGTGCCGGCCGTATTCCTTGGCGTCGTAGGGCACCACCGTCTCGGTGCCGCCGAGGCTCGCGAAGGCGCTGGCGTTCTGCGGACGGAATACGGGGTTCTGGCCGCCGTCCTGATAGACCACCCGCACCGCCGGCGTGCCCTTGGCGACGAGTTCGGCGACGGCGCGCTCGTCGCGCTCGCGCTTCTCGGCCACCAGGGGATCGACCTTCGGCTTGCACGAGCCCGCCGCCGCATCGGCGCCGCCGAACACGTACTTGGTGCCGCACTGGCCGATCTTCGGCTCCTCGCCCAGGGCCTCGAAATAGTCTGACCCCTCCTTGAGGTTCTGCCAGAACCCGATGTTCGGGTCGTTGCGGAACTTGGCCATGTTCTGGGCCGTCATCCGGAACGGGTAGGACTGGAACTGGAAGCTGCGCTGGCCGCCGACGAAGGCCTCGCGGGCGATGGCGTAGATCTCCGCGATGGTGGCGTCGGTCATGGCAAAGCATCCCGCCGACGAGCAGGTCCCGTGCACCATCAGGTATTTGCCCGTACGCCCGTTGGCCCGGTCGACGGCATTCGGGAAACCGGTATCGAACGAGAGATAGTACGAAGAGTTGGGATTCATCAGGCCCGGGGTGATCGTGTAGAACCCCTCCGGCGCCTGCCGGTCGCCCTCCCGGGTCTTGGGGCCGAGCTGGCCGGACCAGCGGCAGATCGGGTAGGTCTTCAGCAGGGCGTAGCGGCCGTCGCCGCCCCGCTTCCAGACCTCCATCTCCGCCTCCTTCTTGTAGGCACGGATCAGGATCGGGTCGGATTGCTGCATCCCCTTGGTCTGCATCAGGGCGACCGTCTGGGGGGCGATCGGCGCGAGGCTGCGTGCGCTCGGGCCGTTGATCCCGGAGCCATCCTGGCAGGCGGCGAGCGACAGGGCCAGCAGGGACGCCGCCGCCAGCAGTCGCGCGGTCGCGAGACGCGCCGTCATGGGGAACCTCGATCGTCTTACGCGCGCCCGCGAGCCTTGCTGGCCGCGTCGGGTGCCACTCCCCAACCCAATAGGCTCGTTAAGCTTGCGCCTTCCTTACCGCAAGGACGCGGGCGCAACACTGCACCGCTTCTGCGCGACGCGAATCCCAGGATATTCATCGGAACGGGTCAAGGAAAAGCCCGAAATGCCCGTACCGAAGCCACGACGCAGGCGGGATCGTCTGTATTCCGCCTCTCGCGGAGGGCCGCCCGCTCAGCCGAACAGGACCGGCCGCCGCGCCGCCTCGGCGCGGATGATCGCCACCAGCGCGGCGTCGTCGGCCGGGTCGGCGAGCCGCAGGCCGACCGGCTCCGAGGGCGTGTGCACGGTGAGCCAGCGCAGGGTGGGCCGGAGGTCGGTCGCCTCGACCACCGCCACCGCCGGATGCCCGGTCTCGAGTTGCAGGAAGGTCAGATGGTTGCGGCTCGCCCGCTGCCCGAGCAGGTCGTCGATCGCCTCGATCACGTCCCGGGGCGTGTGGAGGTGGGTCATCATCCACAGGCGGTTGTCGGTACCCTTCGTGTCGAGCGCCGTGCGGATCCGGCGCACGCCCTCGGTCAGGAAGGCGTAATCCGCATCGTTGGCCGCCGGGTCGTGGTGGTTGAAGACGCATTCGAGCCCGTGCCGCTCGCGGTAGAGGCGGTGGCGCCCGCGCCAGATGTCGGGGCCGCGCCGCTCGGCCTCCGGGATGCTCTCCAGCTGGGCGCGGTCGACGAGCGCGGAAAAGTCGTCCGCGAGGCAGTCCCGGGCCATGCCGGGCATCGAGAAGATCCAGTCCAGCGGCCCCGACCAGTGGCGCAGGTCGAGGGTCTTGAGCACGTGTGCCATCTGGCAGTTGCAGCCGAGCGACACGTGGTTGTGCCGGCCGGGCTCCCGGGCGTCGCGCCGGCCGAGCAGGCGCCCGATCGCGCCGAACAGGCCCCCCGTCGCCCCGGGCTCGTTCACAGGCTCCGGCCGATCGCGAGAAATTTCTCCGCGCGCCGGTCACGGATCTCGTCGGCCGTGAGGCCATCGAACTGGGCGAGGGACTCGGCGATGGCATCGCCCGCGGCCCGGATCGCCGCCTCGCGGTCGCGATGGGCGCCGCCGGTGGCCTCCGGGACGATCGCGTCGATGACGCCGAGGCGCAGCAGGTCCTGGGCGGTGATCTTCATGGCGGTGGCGGCGTCGGAGGCGCGGCCCTGGTCGCGCCACAGGATCGAGGCGGCGCCCTCCGGAGAGATCACCCCGTAGATCGCGTGCTCCAGCATCAGCACGCGGTTGGCGGTGGCCAGCGCGATGGCGCCCCCCGAGCCGCCCTCCCCGATCACCAGCGCGACGTTGGGCACGCCCAGCGCGAGGCAGGCCTCGGTGGAGCGGGCGATGGCCTCGGCCTGGCCGCGCTCCTCCGCCTCGATGCCCGGATAGGCGCCCGCCGTATCCACGAAGGCGAGGACCGGCAGGCCGAACCGGTCGGCGGTCTCCATGAGACGCACCGCCTTGCGGTAGCCCTCGGGCCGGGCCATCCCGAAATTGTGGCGCAGCCGCGCCTCGGTGGTAGCCCCCTTCTCCTGGCCGAGCACCAGGACCGGCCGACCGCGGAAGCGCCCGAATCCGCCCAGGATCGCCGCATCCTCGCCGAAGCTGCGGTCTCCGGCCAGCGGGGTGAACTCGGTGATGAGCCCGCCGCAATAATCCACGAAGTGCGGCCGCTGCGGGTGGCGGGCCACCTGGGTCTTCTGCCAGGGGGTGAGATTGGCGTAGATCTCGGCGAGCGCCTGGCCGGCCTTGGCCTCGAGCCGGCCGACCTCCTCGGCGATGGAGACCGCGCCGTCGCGCGCGCCGACCGCCCGCAGCTCCTCGAGCTTGGCCTCCAGCTCGGCTACCGGCTTCTCGAAGTCGAGGTAGGTGCGCGTCACCGCCATCGTGCTCAAGTCTTCCCGGATCCGCCGCGCGGGGCGGCGGGCGCGAGGTGTTGGCGATGGCGGGGGTGGTGTCAACCGGCCTGAGGCCGGACGGCCGCTCTCTGTCGCCCCGCGACGCCTCTCGGATCAGGCGAGCGGGGGAGCACCACGCTGAGGTCATGGGCCTGCCCCACCCTGGTCCAGGGCGCCTGATGGTAGACCTTGTAGCCCCCGTTCCCGTCCGGCAGGAACGTTTCCCCCGACCGCGGGAGCCAGTCCAGGCTGACGCGGGCATAGGTCTCCAGGATGGCGCAGAGCGGCTTCTAAGCCGAGGGCGACTCGCCCATCACCGCCTGGAACAGGCGTCGGAAGTGAAACAGGCTCAGCCCGACATGCCGCGCGATGGCGGACAGGCCGATCTTCTCGGCCGGCGCCGGCTCGATCGCCGCCTCCAGCGGGGCGGCGCCCGACACCGGCGCCACCTTCGACGTCGCCGGCGTGACCGCCGCGGGCGCAACGATCAACACCTTCACCGACACGGCCACCGGCCAGGCCGGGACCGTTGCGCTCGGGTCCAAGACCCTCACGGTCTCCGGCGCCGCCGGCAGCTTCAGCGGCGGCATCGCCGGCACCGGCGGCCTGACGCTCGCCGGCGGCGCGCAGATCCTTTCCGGCGCGAGCCCCTACGCGGACTCCACGGTGGTCTCGGCCGGCACCCTCACCATCGAGAACGGCACGGCTCTGGGGGCTGCGGACGGTGCGGCGGCGACCGGCACCACGGTCTCCGTCGGCGCGGCGCCGGCCCCGCAGGGCGGGATCGCGGTGGGCGACGAGGCGCTGTCCTTCGCGGGCCTCGGGCTCGACGTCCCGGTGAACGCCCGCGGGCTGATCGGTTACCGGCGGGCGTTCGGGGACGTGGTGCCGCGCGCGCTGATGGCGTTCGCGGGGGAGGCGGCCGTTCACGATCGCGGGCAGCCCGATCGACCGGGACGCGCTCGTGGTCTCGGCGGCGCTGGAGGCGCGGATCGAACCCGGTTCGACCCTGGGAGTCGCCTATTCAGGTTCGATGGTGAGCCGGGCCGGCGCGCATGCCGTCCGCGGCAGCCTGAACCGGCGCTGGTGAGGCGTCAGGCGGCCTGCAACTCGACTCGGTTCCGCCCCGCCGCCTTGGCCCGGTAGAGGGCGAGGTCGGCACGCCGGAGCATGTCGCCGGGACCGAGATCCTCGCCGTGGCGCACGGCGACGCCGATCGAGACGGTCACCGGGACCGTCCGGGTGGCGGCCTGCACCGAGAACGGCACCGCCTCGACCCGCTCGCGGATGCGCTCGGCGATGCTCTGCGCCTCGACCAGCCCCGCCTCCGGCAGGATCACCACCACCTCCTCGCCGCCGTAGCGCGCCACGATGTCGATGGGCCGCGTGTGCTGGCGGACGCGCTCGGCGAAGCCGCGCAGCACCTCGTCGCCGGCCTCGTGGCCGAAGCTGTCGTTGATGCCCTTGAAGTGGTCGATGTCGAGGATCAGCACGGCGAGATGTGCCCGACGGGTGGCCTCGTCGCTGAACAGCGCGCCGAGATGGTTGTCGAGGTAGCGCCGGTTGTGCAGCCCGGTCAGCGCATCGGTCACGGCCATCTGCAGCGAGGCCTGCATCGCCCCCCGCAGCGCATCCGTGAAGCGCTTGCGCTTAACCTGGGTGCGGACCCGGGCCATCAGCTCGTTGCGGTCGACCGGGCGCATCAGGAAGTCGTGCACGCCGAAATCGAGGCCGCGGACCACCCGGGCGCGGTCATGTTCCTCGGCGATCATGATCAGCGGCATCGCCCGGGTCCGATCCAGGGACCGGAGCTGGCTGCACAGGCGCAGCCCGTCGAACTCCGCGAGGTCGAGGCTCACCAGGGCAAGGTCGAACGCCTCCTCGGCGGCGCGGCGCAGGGCCTCGTGCGGGTCGGTCTCGACCGTGACCGTGTGGTGCTGGCGCAGGGCGCCGGCGAGGCGCTCGGCCGAGCCGGGGCGGTCCTCGATCAGCAGGATCCGGGCATCGAGGCCGGTCTCGGCGGTGGCCAGCGCCAGGGGGTCGCCGATGCCGAATTCCCGCGAGGCCAGCGCGCGCTGGCGCAACTCGTCCGTCACCGCCTTGAGGCGCACGAGGCTGCGCACCCGGGTGAACAGGGCGGTGTCGTCCACGGGCTTGGTCAGGAAGTCGTCGGCCCCGGCGTCGAGGCCGCGCAGGCGATCCGCCGGCTGGTCGAGGGCCGTGACCATCACCACCGGGATGTGGGCCGTGAGGGGGTTGTTCTTGAGGTGCCGGCAGACCTCGAACCCGTCCATGCCGGGCATCATCACGTCGAGCAGGACGAGGTCGCAGAGGCCCTTCTCGCAGATCGCGATCGCGTCCCGACCGTTCATGGCGGCGAGCGTGTCGAAATATTCCAGCCCGAGCTTCGTTTCCAGAAGCCGCACGTTCGGGAACAGGTCGTCGACGATCAGGACACGGGCCGACATGCTTCCTCGTAAGGGCGCGGTGGAGCGGCCCGGACCGGGCACCCTGTGCCGTGGGAGCCCACCGCCGGGCAGCCGCATCGGCTCAAGCGGGCAGGACGGGACGGACGATTGAACCGCTCACCCGACCCGGCACAATCGGAGGTTCGGTTCAACGGCACGCCTCGCCGGTGTCATCGCGGTTCAAGATACGCCCGAACCGTTGCCAAAAACTTCGCGACCGAGATGGGCTTCGACAGGTAGGCCTCGCAGCCGCCTTCGCGGATCCGCTCCTCGTCGCCCTTCATGGCGAAGGCCGTGATGGCGATGACCGGGATGCTCTTGAGGTCGTCGTCCTCCTTGAGCCATTTTGTCACCTCGAGGCCGGAGACCTCGGGGAGCTGGATGTCCATGAGGATCAGGTCGGGATGATGCGCGCGTGCCAGCTCGATCGCCTCGATGCCGTGGGCGGTCTTCAGGGTCGCGTAGCCGTTCGCCTCAAGGAGATCGTTGAACAGCTTCATGTTCAACTCGTTGTCCTCGACGATCAGCACCGTCTTCTTCATGATCCGATGTCCCGGTGCGCGCCGATCATGATTAGCGGGCCGTGAAGCCCCTCCGTCACCTTTGTAGCGTTCACATGTTGATGAATGGCAAACCTCTTCAAGGGGATGAGTCCGCCGAACGGCTCGCCCTGGACGTTCTTTTGTGGATCACGGCGGAGGAGGACCGGCTCCTGCCCTTCCTGGCGGCGAGCGGGCTCGGCCCCGAGACCCTGCGCGCGAGCGTCGGCGAGCCCGCCTTCCTGGTGGGGGTCCTCGACCACGTGATGGGCGACGAGAACGTCCTCCTCGCCTGTGCGGGCGCCCTCGGGGTCAAGCCGGAGCGGATCGCCGCCGCCTGGCACCGGCTGTCGCCGCGCCCGGACGACGAATGGGCGTGAGTCGCAGCGGTCCCGCGTGCCCTCAGGGCGTGCAGCCCTTGCCGGCTTCCTTCGCGTCGGGCCGCCCCGCTTGCGCGTCGATGTCGAGGGTGGTCATGTCGCCCACGATGGCGAAATCGCCGTAATCGAGCTTGAGCGCACCGCTGACGCCGTTCTCGTAGAGGTCGAAGCCGAGGGTGTAGATCGGCGTCCGCTCCCCGGCGCCCTCGGTGTAGTAGCTGAGGCGCACCGGCCAGTGCGGCATGCCGGCGAGCGCCCCGTCGCGCAGGGGCTTGTCCCGGGACGAGTCCTTCGCCGGCGCCGGGCCGGTCTCCGTATGACCGATCACCGCGAAGGTGTCGTAGATCTTCCGGCCGTCGTCGGAGCCGTCGAAGACCTTGACCGAGAGGGTCGACTGGCCGGCCCGCGCCGCCTCGATCAGGCGGCGCATGTGCTCGCTCGGGAACAGCACCGGGCCGTCGACGGTGAACGGCTTCGGGCCGCCCTTCAGCTTCACCGTCACGGCGTCGCCCTGCTCGGAGGCGGTCCCGTCCACGGGGGCGGCGGGCTTGTTGTTGGTGAGCGTCGTCGTCTTGAACCGGAACTCGCGCCCCTGCCCGCCCTCGAAGGTGGTGCTGCGCATGTCGGACAGGCGCGTGCCGGTCTCGCCGGAGGACAGTTCCGTCACCTGCCGGGTCAGCATCGTGTAGCCGCGGCAGGCATCGCCCCGGAAGTCGATGACGATGCGGCCGCGGGCGCTCTCCACCGCGCGCGTGCCGCCCCCCTCGGCGAGGGACAGGTCGTAGACCGCCCGGTGATTGGCCAGGACGATCTCGGGGGCCGGGGCCGAGGCCTGCGGCTTGGCCTCCGGCTCGGGCGCGGCGGGTGGGGCCGCCCGGGCGCCCCAGGCGGAGACGACGAGACCGGCCGTCAGGAGATGCAGGAGGCGCAGGCGCATGGACAACCTCGGTTCAGCCCGCCGCAGATAGCAGGCTGTGGGAATCGGGCAATGTGTGCACGGCGCCGGGAGCGCCGCCGCGGGGCCGGGCCTACCGGTAGCCCTCCGCCTGCAGGGCGAACAGCTCGGCGTAGCGCCCGCCCCGCGCCATCAGGGCGGCGTGGCTCCCCTCCTCCAGAAGCCGGCCACCCTCCAGGACCAGGATGCGGTCGGCCATGCGCACCGTGGAGAACCGGTGCGAGATCAGCACCGCCGTCCGTCCCGCCGACAGCTCCCGGAACCGCGCGAAGACGTCGTGCTCGGCCCGGGCATCGAGGGCCGCCGTCGGCTCGTCGAGGATCAGGATGTCGGCCTCGCGCATGTAGGCCCGGGACAGCGCGACCTTCTGCCACTCGCCCCCCGACAGGTCGAGGCCGCCCGCGAAGCGCTTGCCCAACGGCTGGGCGTAGCCCTCGGGCAGGCGCGCGATCACCGGGGCGGCGAGCCCCCGGACCGCCGCGGCCGCGATGCGGTCGGCGTCCCCGGCGGCCTCGATGCGGCCGACCGCGACGTTCTCGCCCGCGGTGAGGTCGAACCGGACGAAATCCTGGAAGATCGCCCCGATCCGCGCCCGCAGCGCATCGAGGTCGTAGGCCGGGAGCGGCACGCCGTCGAGGAGTACGCGCCCCTCGTGCGGGTCGTAGAGCCGGGTCATCAGCTTGACGATCGTGGTCTTGCCGGCGCCGTTGCCACCGACCAGCGCCACGGTCTCGCCGGCCCGCACCGCGAAGGACAGGCCGCGCAGCGCCCAGGTCTCCGTGCCGGGATAGCGGTAGCCGACCGCCTCGAAGACCAGCCCCTCGCGGATCGGATCCGGCACCGGCACGGGCCGCGCCGGAGAGCGGATCTGCGGCCGGATCGCGAAGAAGGAGTAGAAATCGTCGAGATACTGGGCCTGTCCGGTAATCTGGGTCACCCCGAGGAGCAGGCCCTCCAGGCCGCCGCGCAGGCGCTGGAAGGCGCCCGCCAGGAAGGCGAGGTCGCCCACCGAGAACCCGCCCGCCACCGTCCGCCAGACGATCACCGCGTAGGCGGCGTAGTAGGCGAGGGTTCCGAGGCTCGTAAAGGCGAAGCCCCAGCCGGCCCGGGCGGTGGCGAGGCCCCGGTTCTCGGCGAGCAGCCGGCGCGCCGCCGTCCCGTAGAGGTCGGTCAAATAATCCGAGAGGCCGAAGAGCTTGATCTCCTTGGCGGTCTCGACGCTGGCGCCGAGGTAGCGCAGGTAGTCGATCCGTCGGCGCTCCGGGCTGCGGATCCAGGCGAGGCGGTAGCCGGCCTTCGTGAAGTGCCACTCGTTGAGGACCGCGGGCACCAGGGCGGCAGCGATCAGCACCACCAGCCAGGGGGTGAAGGCCGCCACCCCGGCCGCCAGGGTGGCGAGGGTTAGGAGCCCCTGCGCCTGGCCGAACACCGTGCCGATGAGACCGGTTCGGCCGCTGACCTGCCGCCGCGCCCGCTCCAGCCGGTCCTGCTGGGCGCTGTCCTCGAACTGCGCGAGGTCCAGGGCGGCGGCATGCGCCATCAGCCGCAGGGAGGCGGCGTTGGCGTAGAGGTCGCCGATCAGGGTTTCGGTGAGGGCCGCGAGGCGGCCGGTGAGGTCCGAGACCAGGGCGAGGCCGAACTCGGCCAGGACCAGCCCGGCGAGCCGCGCCCGGCTGGGATCGGCGAGCCAGTCCGCCGGCCCTGTCTCCGGGACCGGCCGGGCATGCTCGGCCACGATCCCGTCGAGGATCAGCTTGGCGAGATACAGCATCAGGACCGGCAGGCAGGCCGCCACGAGGCGCAGGGACAGGCTCGCCGCGAGGAGGCGGGGGCTGGCGGCGGCGATCTCCCGGAACAGGGTCGGCAGGTAGCGCAGGGCTCCGAGGCGCCCGCTCAGGCGCTCACGGGCTTCCCCACCGAGACGCGGTGCCCGCTCCGTCATCCCCTGGGGATCTCCCGCCGGGTTTCAGGGGCCGGTTGGACGTTACGCAAGGACAGCATTAACTGTAGCGGCATTTAGTTTTAATCCTCGTCGAGTGGTGCGTGCTCAGCGGTCCTGCAATCCTCAGAATTTCGGTCTTGCTCATCATTGCCGGCATACTCGCGGCAGTGGTGCAATTCCTGTTGCCTGGCCCGATGCCCGGACCGGCGACTCGGCCCGCCCCATCGACGGTCCCGTCGGCTCCGTTGCCGCCGGCAGAGCCGACGCCTTCCCCGCCTCCGCCCGTGCCTGACGAGCCCGCGCGCGAGCCGGCGGCCCCGGTCCGCACCATCCAGCCCCCCGCCAGCCCGGCTCAGATGCCGTCCGACGCCCAGGCCGCTCCCGACGTTCCGTCGATCCCGCCGGAGACGCAGGCTCAGCCGGAGGGCGCGGAATCGGCCGGTCAGGCCGAGGTCGACAGGGCGGAGGACAGCGCCGGCCCCCGGGCCTTGGCGGTCGTCGATCTGAACACCGCCTCGGTGGCGGAGCTGAATCGCCTACGGGGCGGGGGCGCCATCGGCCGGGCGATCATTGCCAAGCGCCCCTACGCGTCGGTGGATCAACTGCTGTCGAAGCGGGTACTCAGCCGGACGGTGTACGAGCGAATCAAGGATCAGGTGACGGTGCGGTGAGGCGGTGGCGGATTCTCCCTCCGCCGGTCGGCCGTTCGCCGGACGCCTTTCTCGAACGGGCCGGCCTGCGGCCCGGTCCGCGCGAGGGTGGCCGCTGGTCTCAATGTCCGGACGGCCCCGCCCCTGCCCGGCCGCTCCGGCTCCCGCTGATCCGCGCGGGCAACGCCGCACCGCTCACAGACGTCGAGGCCCGATGACGCCTCGGTGGCGGAACGACGGCCCGACCGAGGCCTGAGCCGCCTTCAGAGCTTCGTCCCGAAGATCTCCGCCACCTGCGGGATGTCCTTGTCGCCGCGGCCGCAGAGATTGATCACCATCAGGTGGTCGGTCGGGCGCTGCGGGGCCAGATCAATCACCCGGGCCAGCGCGTGGGCGGGTTCCAGGGCGGGGATGATGCCCTCCAGCATCGAGCAGAGCTTGAACGCCTCGAGGGCTTCCGTGTCCGTCGCCGAGATGTAGGTGACCCGGCCCGACTCGTGCAGCCACGCGTGCTCCGGCCCGATGCCGGGATAGTCGAGCCCGGCCGAGATCGAGTGCGCGTCGGCGATCTGCCCGTCCGCATCCATCAGAAGGTAGGTGCGGTTGCCGTGCAGAACCCCAGGTTTGCCGCCGGTGAGCGAGGCCGCATGCAGGCCGGAATGAACCCCGTGCCCCGCCGCCTCGACCCCGAAGATCTCGACCTCGCGGTCGTCCAGGAACGGGTGGAACAGGCCCATGGCGTTGGAGCCGCCGCCGATGCAGGCGACCAGCGAATCCGGGAGGCGGCCCTCCTGGGCGATCATCTGCTCCCGGGTCTCGCGCCCGATCACCGACTGGAAGTCGCGCACCATGGCCGGATACGGGTGCGGCCCGGCGACGGTTCCGATGCAGTAGAACGTGTCGGCGACGTTGGTGACCCAGTCGCGCAGGGCCTCGTTCATCGCGTCCTTGAGGGTTTTGGTGCCGGATTCCACCGGGATCACCTCGGCGCCGAGCATCTTCATCCGGAAGACGTTGGGGGCCTGCCGGGCGACGTCGACCGCGCCCATGTAGACGACGCACTTGAGGCCGAAGCGGGCGCAGAGCGTCGCGGTGGCGACGCCGTGCTGGCCGGCGCCGGTCTCGGCGATGATCCGCGGCTTGCCCATGCGGCGGGCCAGCAGGATCTGGCCCAGCACGTTGTTCACCTTGTGGGAGCCGGTATGGTTCAGCTCCTCGCGCTTGAAATAGACCTTGGCGCCCTGCCCGGACGGCGCCTTGGCGCGCAGGTGCTCGGTCAGGCGCTCGGCGTAGTAGAGCGGGCTCGGCCGGCCGATATAGTGGGTGCCGTAGCTGGCCATGTCGGCCGCGAAGGCCGGGTCGACCTTGGCGGCCTCGTAGGCGGCCTCCAGCTCCAGGATCAGCGGCATCAGCGTCTCGGCGACGAACCGGCCGCCGAAAATGCCGAAGCGGCCGCGCTCGTCGGGGCCGGTGCGGAAGGAGTTCGGTTCGGGGGCCATGGTCACGGGACGGATCCTGCGCGCGCGGAGGTCGATCTGTTGCCGGTGCGTAGACCCATGCGGGCGTGACCGCAATGCGGCGTCCCGCCCGCGTAACCGGATCGGGCCACGGGGCGAACACCCTGTCAGATTCCGGCAGGAGGACAGAATGGCTCGTCGCGATCGAATCCGCCCGCTCCTCGGGGCCGTCCTCGGGCTCGGCCTCGCCGGCGCGCTGCTGCTGCCGCGCCTGCCGGCCTTCGCCGAGGAGGCGCCCCGGCGCCTGCCGGAGGCCGCCATCCAGGCCGGCGAGGCGCCGGGCTCGCGCGTGGCGGTGTTCGCCGGGGGCTGCTTCTGGGGCGTCCAGGGGGTGTTCCAGCACGTCCGGGGGGTGAGCAGGGCGGTCTCGGGCTACGCGGGGGGCACCCGCGCGGATGCCGATTACCGGACGGTGAGCGGCGGCGGGACCGGCCATGCCGAGGCCGTGGCGGTCACCTACGACCCGGCCGCGATCCGCTACGATGACCTGCTGCGGATCTTCTTCTCGGTGGCGCTGGACCCGACGCAGGTGGACCGCCAGGGACCCGATACCGGCCGGCAATACCGCTCGGCCCTGTTCCCGCAGGATGCCGAGCAGGCGCGGGTGGCGCGGGCCTACATCGCCCAGCTCGACGCGGCCAAGGTCTATGCCCGGCCGGTCGCCACCAAGATCGAGCTAGGCGCCGCGTTCTACCCGGCCGAGGCCTACCATCAGGATTACATGGCCCTGCACCCCGGCCACCCGTACATCGCCGCCAACGACGCGCCGAAGCTCGAAGCCCTGAAGCAGCTGTTCCCGGAGCGAACGGCGGCGCGGCCGGTCCTGGTCAACCGCCCGCCGGCGTGAGCGCTCTCACCGTCATCACGAGCGCAGCGAAGTGACCCAGGGCAGCGCGACAGCCTTGAGCGTGGCGCCACCCTGGATTGCTTCGCGCCGCTCGCAAGGACGACGGTGCGAGCATCGCGAGCCGTCCAGACTTCCCTACTCTTCCGGCGGCCGCGGCCGGCCGAAATCCGGGGCCGCGGTCTCCTGGCCCTGCGCGACGATGCTGCGCCGGATCGCCCGGGTGCGGGTGAACATGGCGTGCAGGGCGTCGCCGTCGCCCCAGCGCACCGCCTTGGCCAGCGCCGACAGGTCCTCGTTGAACCGCCCGAGCATCTCCAGCACCGCCTCGCGGTTGTTGAGGAAGATGTCCCGCCACATGGTCGGGTCGGAGGCGGCGATGCGGGTGAAATCGCGGAATCCGCTCGCCGAGAACTTGATCACTTCGGATTGCGTCGCCGCTTCGAGGTCGGCCGCGGTGCCGACGATGTTGTAGGCGATCAGGTGCGGCAGGTGGCTGGTGATCGCCAGCACGTGGTCGTGGTGCTCGGCGCTCATCGCCTCGACATTGGCGCCCATGCCTTCCCACAGCGCCCGGACCCGCTCCACGGCTGCCGGGTCCGTGCCCTCGGGCGGGGTCAGGATGCACCAGCGGCCGTTGAACAGGGTCGCGAAGCCGGCATCCGGACCCGAGAACTCCGTTCCGGCGATCGGGTGGCCGGGGACGAGGGCGACACCCTCGGGCAGGTGTGGCCGGATCGCCGCCACCACGGCGCCCTTCACCGAGCCGACATCCGACACGATGGCGCCGGGCTTGAGATGCGGTGCCATCTCGGCGGCCGCGTCCCCGATGGCGCCCACCGGCACGCACAGGATCACGAGGTCGGTGTCGGCCGCGCCCTCGGCCGGGTCGCCCGTGACGACGTCGGCGATGCCGAGTTCGCGCACCCGTTCGCGCACGGCCGCGTCGCGGTCGACGGCCACGACCGTGCGGGCGAGGCCGTAGCGCCGCGCCGCCCGGGCGATCGAGGAGCCGATCAGGCCGAGGCCGACGATGGCGAGGCGTTCGACCACGGGCTCCGCCCTGGGCGTCTCAGGCATGATGGCCCCGCACGAAGTCGCCGAGCGCCGCCAGGAAGGCTTCGTTCGCCTCCGCGCCCGCCACCGTCACCCGCAGGGCGTTCGGCAGGCCGTAGGCGGTGACACGCCGGGTGATCAGACCGCGCTCGGTGAGGAAGGCGTCGGCGTCGGCGGCCGTGCGGCCCGGCGCGTCGGGGAAGTGGATCAGCACGAAATTCGCCACGCTCGGCGTGACGGTGAGCCCGAGCGCCCGGGCGCCCTCGGTGAGCTTCGGCAGCCACGCGGCGTTGTGGGCGGCGGCCGCCGCCATGTGCGCCTCGTCGCCGATGGCGGCCGAACCCGCGGCGATCGCCGGGCCCGAGACGTTGAACGGGCCGCGGATCCGGTTGACCGCGTCCACCACGTGGGACGGCGCCACCATCCAGCCGATCCGCACGGCGGCGAGCCCGTGGATCTTCGAGAAGGTGCGGGTCATCACGACGTTCTCGGATTCCAGCGCCAGCTCGAGCCCGGCCGAGTAGTCGTTGGCCCGGACGTACTCGGCGTAGGCGCCGTCGATCACCAGGAGCACGTGCGGCGGCAGGCCGGCATGCAGCCGGCGGATCTCGTCGAAGGGCAGGTAGGTGCCGGTCGGGTTGTTGGGGTTGGTGACGTAGACGATCCGCGTCCGGTCGGTGACCCGGGCCAGGATCGCGTCGACATCGACCGTGAGGTCGCGCTCGGGCGCCACCACGGGCGCGCCGCCCGAGGCCAGGATGGCGATGCGGTACACGAGAAAGCCGTGCTCGGAATAGATGCCCTCGGTACCCGGCCCGCCATACGCATAGGCGAGCAGGGAGAGCAGCTCGTCCGAGCCCGCGCCGCAGACGATCCGCTCGGGATCGAGACCGTAGCGCCTGGCGATGGCGGTGCGCAGCGCCGTGGCACGGCCGTCCGGATAGGTCTCCAGCTTGGCGGTCGCCTCGTGGAGCGCGGCGAGCGCCGCCGGGCTCGGGCCGAGCGGCGTCTCGTTCGACGAGAGCTTGTAGACCTTGCCGCCGCCGGGCCGCCCGCTCTTGCCGGGCACGTAGGTGTCGATCGCCAGGACGCCGGGGCGCGGTTCCGGACGGGCGGGTCGGGGGGCGGACATGGGAGGCGACTCGGGATTCGCGGGCTGGAGGGCTTGCGCGCCCGTCTACAACATTTCCCGTGCCGGTGAACCCGGCCCTCCGCGGCGCCGGTCCATGGCTCTCGCGGCCGCGTCGCCCTACTTCTCCCGGGCCACGCATCGGCCTGCGACAAGGAGAGCACCATGCCCCTCGAACGCTATCTGGACGGCGGCGCCCACATCCTGCCCGCCGACGAAACCCTGATCCGCTTCGCCATGACGAACGGCCAGCGGGTGATCGGGATCGACGTGCCGATCCCCGTCCTGCGCCAGCGCTTCGCGGGCGGACCCGACCTCGCCCCCCTCGACCTGTTCGCCCGCAACCAAGCGGCGATCGAGGCCGCCGCGAGTCGCGCCTACGACCGGACCGAGACGCCGAACGACCTGCTCGACATGGGACCGGAGGATTTCGACACGCAGCCAGCCTCGACCAAGCTCTGAGGCCGAGGATCCATCCGCGGCAAAACCGCGACGCGCAAATGTCGCGGGGCACTCGCCACGTTTCGGCCTGTTGATCCGGGAGAACGGGGGCGCGTCGGGCGTGCCGCGCCCCACAGCGCCTGGATGGATCGACGATGCCCGGTGACCTGATCCCCTGCAGCCTGTTCCTGATCGGGATCCTCATGTCGGTGGCTGCGGATTGCCGCCTGCGCCGCGTCGAAGCCGCGCCCTGGGCCAACGGCTGCATCACGGCCGCCGGCGCGGCCCTTGTCTTCGCGGCCTGCGCGACCGCGATGCGCTGAGGAACATCGGCCTCCGGCCCGGCTTTTCCAGCGGGAAGCGGGCGCCGCCCCAGGGTGCGCGGTCGGCTGGACGAGGTGGTGATGGTTTCGTTTCAGGCGGTGATCGGCTGCGGTCTCGTTCTCGCCGGGATCCTCATCGAGAGCGCGGCGAGCCGGCACTGGCGCGGCGGGATCCGCGCCGACCGGCTCGATGCCCGGGCCGCGCTCGCGCTGGGCCTGCCGGCGCTGGGGCTGGCCGTGATGGCGGCACCGATCGCGTGAGGGCAGGCGTTTAGGGCGCAGCCTCGATCCTGTGTCCGGGCACATTGGCGCCCGCGATGGGTGATTGGAGACCTTCGCCATCGCGGCGACAGCGCGCGTGGGACGCGCGTGGGAGATGTCCAGTGCGTGCCGTGTTGAACCGCGTTCCGGACGGTGCAGCGCGCTTGGTCGAGCCGCCTTGGCGGCGTACGCGACGCGCTCCGACCGGCGCATCGGCGGCTGTCCTTCGAGCGACCGCATCCGGCGGGACATCCCGTCTCTCCGATGCGCGCGACCCGGACCGAGCGGCCGCGTCCGCGCTGCGTCGGACGCGGCCAGACGGGCCTGACCCCCTTGCGCGCGTTGACGCTTGGCGTCCGGAGCATTACCTCCGGGGCTGCTGGCCGCGTCGGGCGAGTGCGGCGCGTCAGCCGGCACCCTGCTCTCCCGGTTCGGATCCGATCGGATACACGGTCGTCAAGACCCGCCATGGACACCCAACCGGACACGGCTCTGCGGCCGGACCCGATCGACGAGCCGTCGCGGCGCGCCTCCGAGCGCTCGCAGGCGCTCGACCCGAAGAGCCCGGTGGCACGCTTCTCCGCGGACACACCGCTGCTCACCGATGCGGGCGTCGAACTCGCGCCCTTCCAGATCGCCTACCAGACCGCCGGCACCCTCAACGCCGCCCGTTCGAACGCGGTGCTGATCTGTCACGCGCTCACCGGCGACCAGTACTTCGCCCACACCCATCCGGTGACGGGCAAGCCGGGCTGGTGGGAGACGCTGGTCGGCCCCGGCAAGCCGATCGACACGGACCGCTACTTCGTCGTCTGCTCGAACGTCATCGGCTCCTGCATGGGCTCCACCGGCCCGGCCTCGATCGACCCGGCGACGGGGCGGCCCTATGGCTTGAACTTCCCGCTGGTGACGATCCGCGACATGGTCCGCGCCCAGGCGATGCTGCTGGAGCGCCTCGGCATCCAGGATCTGTTCCTGTGCATCGGCGGCTCGATGGGCGGGATGCAGGTGCTGCAATGGGCCGCGCTCTACCCCGAGCGCGTCTTCGCCGCGATGCCGATCGCCACCGGCGCCCGCCACTCCGCGCAGAACATCGCCTTCCACGAGGTCGGCCGTCAGGCGATCATGGCCGATCCCGCCTGGGCGGACGGGCGCTACCTCGAGGCGGGCACGCGGCCCGCCAAGGGCCTGGGCGTCGCCCGGATGGGCGCACACATCACCTATCTCTCCGAGCCGGCCCTTCACCGGAAGTTCGGCCGGCGCTTCCAGGGCGGCTCGGCGCCGACCTTCTCGTTCAACGCCGACTTCCAGATCGAGAGCTACCTGCGCCATCAGGGCCTGAGCTTCGTCGAGCGGTTCGACGCCAACGCCTACCTCTATCTCACCCGGGCCATGGACTATTTCGACCTCGCCGAGGACCACGGCGGCGTGCTGGCCAACGCGTTCCGGGGCACCAAGACCCGCTTCTGCGTGATCTCCTTCACGTCGGACTGGCTGTTCCCGACCCGAGACTCGCGGGCGATCGTCCACGCGCTGAACGCCGCCGCGGCGCCGGTGGCCTTCGTGGAGGTCGAGAGCGACAAGGGCCACGACGCCTTCCTGCTCGACGAGCCGGCGATGTTCTCCGCCGCCCGCGGCTTCATCGACGCCGCCGCCCGGGCGCGCGGGCTGTGAGTGGCCGGCCGGGCAAGATGACGTTCGGCAAGATGCCCCTGGGCAAGGCCGCGCACCGGACCCCCTGGGAGCGGGCCGACACCCTGCCCCACGCGGTCGGGGGCGGCGGCGACCGGGTCGACCACATCGTGGTCCTCGGTCTCGTGCCGGCAGGCGCCCGGGTCCTCGATATCGGCTGCGGTGACGGCTCCCTGCTGGCACTGCTGCGCGACCGGCGCGGCATCGACGGGCGCGGGATCGAATTGTCCCGCGAGGGCGTCAACGCCTGCCTCGCCCGCGGCCTGTCGGTGATCCAGGGCGACGCCGACACCGACCTCGCCAATTACCCGGACGGCGCCTTCGACGTGGTGGTCCTGTCCCAGACCATCCAGGCGACCCGCAATCCCCGGGTGGTGCTGGAGCACCTCCTGCGCATCGGCCGGCAGGTGATCATCTCGTTCCCGAATTTCGGGCATTGGCGGGTCCGGTCCGAGCTGGCCTTCCGCGGACGCATGCCAGTCACCGAGATCATGCCGGATGCGTGGTGGGAGACACCCAACATCCACCATTGCACGATCCGCGACTTCGTCGGCCTCTGCCGCCTGATCGGCGCCCGGATCGAGCACGCCACGGCATTGGACGCCCGCGGCCGGCCGATGCGGTTCTCGATGCCGTGGTGGGTCTGGAACCTGTTCGGCGCACAGGGGGTGTTCCTGCTCCGGCGCGCGGACGCCGAGGCCGAGGGCTAGGGCGCGCCGCAGGGCAGCGATCGCCGATCGGGACCGAGACGGGTTTCCTCTCCCGAGCGGGCTCGAGGCCCTACACGGATCGCTCAGGCGCCGAGACCGTCAGGACTGCGCGTGGCTTTCCCTCCCCGTCCCGGGCAAGGGGTGGGGTGGTGCGGAAGGCACCCACACCGCTTGACCCGGCGCGCCCCGCCTCCGAGGCTTGCCCGCAACGAGAGGAGCGCGCCGCCTCAGCCGGTGGGGAAACGTCGTCGTCCGTCGGGGCTGCGCCCTCCGGTACTCGCATCGAGATCGGACCGAAGCCGCCTCGTCCCGCCATCCCGCGGCGGCCTGTCCGGTGCGGACGGCGGTGCGCGGTCCTCCGCCTCTGGAGCCGCCGGCTCCGAACGGTCACGCCGGGGCCGGCCGCCGCGTCCGGCATGTCCTGAAATAGAGCAGAAACGGAGCTTGGCTATTTCTGGTCGCGTTCCCGTGATCGGACCGTGATTACGGATTTGGCAGGCTCTTTCCCGAGACATCCGCGTCCTTGAGGGAGACGTGGATTGTGCTCTTCTGGGCTGAGACCTGGCCGCAATCACGCAGTCCAGCGAGGTCGACAGCACAGGTGCGCCGCGCGATCGTCCATATCGGCATGCCGCGAACCGGCTCGACCTCGTTCCAGGAGGTCCTGACCCGCCTCAGGCCGCGGCTCGACTCCGTCGGGATCTGCTACCCGGCGCTCGCGCCCCCCGGATCCCCGGGGAGCGACGACGTCAACCACTTCCGGCTCGGCCAGGCCCTGGACCGCCGCCGCCCCGCCGCGGAGCGCCGCGACGCCCTCGCACGCCTCGACGGGATCCTCGGCACCACCCGGGCGGACACCCTGCTCCTGTCCTACGAGGACTTCTCCGTGCAACGCCCCTGCTGGTCCGTGCCGGAGACCCTGCGGGCGCTCTTCGCGCGGCACGGCTTCGCCCTGGAGGCGGCGCTGGTGGTCAAGCCACAGGGGGAGCAGCTGGCCTCGGCCTACGCCCTGCGAACGCAGGTGGTCTGCGAAGGCCGAACCTTCCGCGGTTTCCTGCGCGGCGAGGGCGCGTCCGGGCGCTACGATTACGCGGCCCGGCTCGAACCCTGGCGGCGTGCCGCGGCGGGACGGGTCGTTGCCGTGCCCTACCGCGACCGCCGGTCCGAGGCGCCGCTGCTCCGGCGGTTGATCGACGGTCTCGGGCTCGGCGAGCGCCTCGCGCCGCTGATCGATCCGGCCGACCTGGACTATCGGACGAACCGGAGTTCCGGACCCGTCGCGGTCGAGGCCGCGCGCCGCCTGTACCGGCTCGGCGTGCACAGGCAGGTGATCGGGCATCCTCGCCGGCTCGGCCATTTCCTCGACGACTGGGCGTGGGCGCGGGGACTCGACGCGGATCGGTTCCGCGGAGACGATTCGGAGGGCCTGGTGCGGGTGGCGACGCGCTTCGCGAGCGCGAACGCCCGCTTCGCCGCATCCTGCTGGGGGCAATCCTGGGACGCGGTCGTCGCGCCCGCCCCCGCAGCCCCTCCGAACGAACTCGCCGCGCGCCCGATCGCGCCGGAGACGGAGGCCCTGGTCGATGCGCTGGTGACGGCCGCGACGGCGCACGCCGCCTTCCGCCCGCCGCCTGCCTGGCGGCGGCACGCGGCACACCTCCTGGAGGAGGCCAGGGAGCGCGTCGGCGACGCCATCGGCTTTCCGGTCTGGCGCGTGCCTTAGGCGCCGCATGCCGGACCCCCGACCACGCAGACTTTTCCGGACAACGGGCAGCCGCGCGCGGCGCATGCCCCAGGCGGTGGATATGGGCGTCGTGCAGAAGATCCCGACCGGCGTCACGTGGCACAGGCTCCAGCCCCGGGAAGAGCGCTGGGCGCGTCTCGGACAGCTGCCGGTGATCGCTTGGCTGACCGGCCTGTCGGGGGCGGGGAAGTCGACCCTCGCGGCGGAAGCCGACCGGACGCTCCTGGCGGCCGGCCGCCACAGCGCCGTCCTCGACGGCGACAACCTCCGCCACGGGTTGAACGCCGACCTCGCCTTCTCGCCGGAGGACCGCGCCGAGAACGTCCGGCGCACCGCCGAGGTGGCGCGGCTGATGGCCGAGGCGGGATCGGTGGTGATCGTCTCGCTGATCTCGCCCTACCGGGCCGACCGGGCGCTGGCGCGCCGGATCGCTGGCGACATCCCGTTCCTGGAGGTGTTCGTCGATACGCCGCTCGGTCTGTGCGAGGCCCGGGATCCGAAGGGCCTGTACCGGCTGGCCCGCGCCGGTCGCATCCCGGGTTTCACCGGCATCTCGGCGCCCTACGAGGCGCCGGAGCGGCCGGACCTGACCGTCCCCACGGAAGGCCGCAGCACGGAGGCCTGCGCCCGGGCCTTGAGCGTATTGCTGATGCGCTTGAGTCAGGCTGCCGAGGGGGCGTAGCCGCGATGTTCATGCATCCGGCTCGGGCACGGGCGCTGGCGGCCGAGCGCGACGCGCCCCCTCTCCCGTGCGGGAGAGGGTTGGGTTGAGGGGCGGGACGCGTCAGGATCGAGCACGCGGTCGACGGGCGGACCCGTCGCGCTGTCTGCGGATGCCGCGCATCCCTCACCCTCTCCCGCACGGGCCTCGGGCCTGCCCGAGATCCGCACCGAGGAGCCCCATTCGGGCACGCCCGACTCGGGTGGAGAGGGGACCCGCGCCCGGTCCCGACGCCGCGTTGCCAAGGGAGATGCGTGAATCCGCCAGGCCGCTACGAAGGGCACCGACAGGTGCGGCGCAGGTCGAACCCTGCGCGGCGTCGCGGCGATGGGCGTGCGATCGGCGATCCCGGCCGTCCGTGGCGGTGGGCGCTACTGCGAACGGCGGCTGAACGAGACCGCGTAGGCCTGGACGCGGGCGTCGATCAGCGGGTCGTCCGAGACCTCGATGCCGTCGGTGAGGTTGTTGGGCATGAACAGCAGCGCCTTCTCGGCCTCGGCGCTGTCGGGCACGACCTTGTTCACCGTCACGGTGCCGAGATCGACCGTCTTGCGGTCGTCCGGCCAGGCCTTCGTGGCGTCGTTCGTCGGGTCGCCCGGCTCGGCGAGCTGGGCCAGCATCCTGAATTGTGCCGGCGTCTTGGCGACCCGCGGGCCGATCTCGGCCATCAGGAAGTTCGGATCGCGCTTGGCCGCCTCCTCGGGCGGCAGGATCTCCTCGCCCTGCACCGGTACGAAGCGGAATCGGAACGGCTGCCGCTTGCCGGCGTCGTCGACGAAGAGGAAGGCGTTGACGCCGTTATAGGTCTGTCGGGCGAGGCTCGATGGGGTCTTGGCGGTCCCGCCCGCGGTGGCGGCGGCCGGATGGGCGGCGGCGAAGCGCTCCAGCGCGGTGGGATGCGCGGCATTCGGGCCGCTGTCGGCGACGGCCTTCAGGAGGTCGCGGAACTCCTCGCCCGTGGCGACGGGGAAGTATTTCAGCGCGTTGGTGACGACGTCCATCTCGGCGCCGTCGCTCAGCTTGAACTTGAGGGCGAGGCCGTGCGGGTTGGCGTCGGCGACGCCGTCCGGGATGGTCGGGACGCCGGTGGCGTCCGAGAAGCGGACCGTCACCGGCACGGCCGGCCCCTTGAACAGGGAGGCCTTGCTGATCTTGGCCGCCTCGGGCGACGGGGTGAAGCTGCCCTCGGCGACCACGCCCTTGGCGTGGTTGGCCCGCGCCCCCGGATGCTTGCCGAACAGCGTGTTCATCACGTCGATCGTCTGCTCGGCGGTGGAGGCCTCCTGGGCCAGGGCCGGGGCGGCGGCCACGAGCGCGGTGCCCAGCAGAAGGGCGAAACCCAATCTCGAACGCATCATGGGGGAACCTCTCGGCGGCGCGGGCTCTTGGCGGGCTCTTGGGAGCCGGTCAATGCGGAACGGCCCATCTTGTAGGGAGAGAAGGGCCAAAGGCACAACCGCAAGCTTCGCCGCGGCGGCGTGCGGGTTACGTCCCGGCGGCAGGCTGCTGGTCGAGAACTTCGTCTTTGCGAGCGGAGCGAAGCAACCCAGGGCAACGCGACGTCCGGCGGTCCGGCGCGACTGGGTTGCTTCGCTCCGCTCGCAAAGACGGTGTGGAGCTCGCTACCGCGCCCCGCGGTGGAGGTCGCCGTCGATCAGCAGGGCGCTGCGACTGTCGAGTCGCGAGCGGTAGACCTGCAGGTTCTCCATCACCCGCTGCACGTAGTTGCGCGTCTCCGTGAACGGGATCCGCTCGACCCAGTCGATCACATCGACGTCGCCCTTGCGCGGGTCGCCGTAGGCGTCGATCCACTTCTTCACGTTGCCGCCGCCGGCGTTGTAGGAGGCGAAGGCGAGCACGTAGGAGCCGCGCCAATCCTCCATCAGCTCGCCGAGATGGGCTTGGCCGAGCTTGGCGCAGTAGGCGGGATCGCTGGTCAGCCGGTCGACGTCGAACGCCGCCGCGACCCGGCGGGCGGTGCGCTGGGCGGTGGCCGGCATCATCTGCATCAGGCCCCGGGCGCCGACGCCCGACTGCGCCCGCGGATCGAACTGGCTCTCCTGCCGGGCGATGGCGTACACCATGGCCCGCTCCACCTGCGGCACCGCCGTGAAGGTCTCATAGGCGGGGATCCCGATCGTCGGGTAGGCGTGGGCGTCCAGCGGCAGGCCCCGCTGCACCGCGAGCTTGCCGATCGCCACCAGGGCGCGGGGGTCCTTCATGTCGGTGGCAAGGTCGCCGAGCGCCTGCAGTTCGCGCGGATCCGACAGGTCCCGGGCGGCGTCGATGTAGAGCGGCAGCGCCAGCTCCTTGATCCCGGCTTCGCCGAGCAGGCGCAGGGCGCGGATGTAGAGCCGCCCGTCGAAGGCCTGGCGCTCCGCGCCCTCGAGGTCGGCCGGCGCCCGCAGGGGCAGGCTGGTCTGGCCGAGCCGCGCCCGGGCCACCTGGCCGTAATAGGCGATCGGCTGGAGGGCCGCGCGCTCGTAGAAGCGCTTCGCCTCCTCCCCCTGGCCGAGGGCCTCGGCTGCCCGTCCCTGCCAGTAGGCGGCCCGCGCCAGCGAGATCGGGCTCTCCGCGACGGTGGCCATCCGGGCAAAATGCTGCGCGGCGGCGGCCGGATCGCCGGCGAAGCGCAGCGCGATCCAGCCGGCGTGGAACTCGGCCTCGATCCGCTTCTCCGGCGTGCGCGCCGCCTGCTGGCTCGCCACCGCGTAGGCGGTCCGGGCGTCGCCGAGGTCGAGGAGCTTGCGCGCCACGATCCGGCGCTCGATCCACCATTCGTCACCATCGACCAGCACGTCCGGATTGCTCGGCGCCGCGGCGAGCACGGCGGCGGCGGCCTCGGGCTTGTCGGCCCGGCGGAAATACTGCGCCCGGGAGAAGGTGTAGGAGGCGTCGCTGCGCAGCGACGGCGGCACCGCGGCGAGCGCGGCCGCGGCGCCGGAGGACTTGTCCTCCACGGCCCGGCGGGCGCGCACGAGGCTGGCATAGGCGCCGCCCGCGTAGCCCGCGGCCCGGCCGGCGCTCTCCCAATCGTCCTTCAGCAGCGCCCGCTCCATCCGGTAGCGGTGGTCGACCCGGGTGAGCGTATCGGGGAAGGCGTCGAGCACCTTCGCTTCCAGGCTCCGCCCGAAGCTCTCGGTGCGCCAGAGGTCGCGGACCATCTCGGCGGCGTCGGCCTCGGAGCCCTCGGCGCGCAGCGCGAGCGCCAGGGCGAACTTGCCCGGCGCGCTCGCCGGCTTCGCCGTGGCGAAGAAGGCCCGCACCGTCGCGGGGGATTTCCGCTCGGAGAGCAGCGCCTCCTCGGCCCGGCGGCGCAGAAGCGGGCCGGCCGGCCAGTCCGGATTGGCCCGGACGAACGCCACCGTGCGGTTGAAGCCGATGCCGGCGCCCGCGCGGATCGCCACCCATTCGAGCAGCGCCTTCGCGGCCGGATCGGTGAAGGTGTCGCGCATCCGGTCGCCGTCGGCGACCCGGCCCTTGCGATAGAGGTCGATGGCGCCGCGCAGCAGCGTCGGGTCGGTGTCGCCGGAGATCTTCGGCCGCGCGGGATCGGGCACCTCCGGCACCGGCGCCGCCGGGGTGACGGCGGCGTCGGGCAGCGGGAAGGCCACCGGGGCGTCGGGATCGGCGGAGGCGTAGGCCGAGGCCGCGGCGGGCAGCGCCCGCGCGGGTTCCTCGCCCTTGTCGTCGCCGCCTGAGGCGTGGACCGGGTCGAGCTTCAGGGCGTCGGCGGCGACCGGGTCGGCGGCCTTCTCGGCCTGCGCCCCCCGGACCTGCGCGGTCGAGAGGGCGGCGTCGCTCGCGGGCGGCGCGGGCTGTGTGGCCGGCGGCGTGGTCGCGGGCACGTCCGGCCCAGCTGGGCCGGCCAGCGCGACGCCGACGGTGGCGAGGAGCGCGGCGGCGGTGAGGGACGTGCGCTTCGGGGCCGGATGCGAGGCCGCGGATCGGATCACGATTTCCCCCTGCTGATCGCCGGAGCGGGAAAGACCGAGGTTGAGGCCGCGACCATTAAGATCGCGTTAACCGTCGTCACGATCTGTTTGCGCGCCGTGGCGCGACCGCCTATGTCTGCCGGCCCGTGCCCGTACGATGCGGACCACGCGCGGCACCGAGACCGCCGAAATCCCAGTTGAGACCCCTTGGGACGCCTGAGATGACCGAGATGACCGGGAGCCGCCTGCGGGGCTCGCTCACCGCCCTTGTGACGCCCTTCCGCGACGGGGCCTTCGACGAGGCCGCCTTCCGGAAATTCGTGCGCTGGCAGATCGAGCAGGGCAGCCACGGCCTCGTGCCCACCGGCACCACCGGCGAGAGCCCGACCCTCACCCATGCCGAGCACGACCGGGTGGTCGAGGCCTGCATCGACGAGGCGGGCGGGCGCGTGCCGGTCGTGGCGGGCGCGGGCTCCAACTCCACCGCGGAGGCGGTCGAGCGGGCGCAGCACGCCGAGCGCGCGGGCGCCGACGCCGTCCTGGTGGTGACGCCGTACTACAACAAGCCGACGCAGGCGGGCCTCTACGCCCACTTCAAGGCCGTCAACGATGCGGTCGGCATTCCGATCATCATCTACAACATCCCGCCGCGTTCCGTCGTCGACATGAGCGTCGAGACGATGGCCCGGCTCTTCGAATTGAAGAACATCGCCGGCGTGAAGGACGCGACCGCCAAGATCGACCGCGTCAGCCAGCAGCGACAGGCCATGGGTGCGAGCTTCATCCAGCTTTCGGGCGAAGATGCGACGGCGCTCGGCTACAACGCCCAGGGCGGCCACGGCTGCATCTCGGTGGTGGCCAACGTCGCCCCGCGCCTTTGCGCCGACCTGCAGGAGGCGACGCTCGCGGGCGACTACGCCAGGGCGCTGACCCTCCAGGACAAGCTGTTCCCCCTGCAAATGGGTCTGTTCGCCGAGGCCAACCCGGCGCCGGTGAAGTATGCCCTGTCCCGGCTCGGTCACATGACCGACGAGCTGCGCCTGCCGCTCGTGCCGGTGACCGAGCCCACGAAGCGCATCGTGGACGAGGCCCTGCGCCACGCCGGCCTTCTGGTCGACTGAGGGAAGTCACGCATCATGGCCCCGAAACCGGAGCCCAGTCGGCGCATCGTCGCCGACAACCGCGCCGCGCGCTATCACTACACGATCGAGGACACCCTCGAGGCCGGCATCTCGCTGACCGGCACCGAGGTGAAGTCCCTCCGCGGCGGCAAGGCGACGATCGGCGAGGCCTATGCCGGCCCCTCCGGCAACGACCTGATGCTGTTCAACGCCTACATCCCGGAATACCTGGAGGCCAACCGCTTCAACCACGACACCAAGCGCCCGCGCCGGCTGCTCCTGCACCGCCGCCAGATCAACAAGCTGATCGGCGCCACCCAGCGCCAGGGCTACACGGTCGTGCCGCTGAAGATCTACTTCAACGACAAGGGTCGCGCGAAGGTCGAGCTGGGGTTGGGCAAGGGCAAGCAGGCCCACGACAAGCGCGAGGCCGCGAAGGAGCGCGACTGGCAGCGCGACCGGGCGCGGCTGCTGCGCGACCGGGGCTAGATCCGAAGCGAGCACGCCGCCTTTCAGGGGCAGCTTCCGCGCCGCGTCATCACGAGCGCAGCGAAGTGACCCAGGGCAGCGCGACGTCTGCGAGCGTTACCGCTGGATTGCTTCGCTGCGCTCGCAAAGACGGCCGTTTCGACGTCCCCGGCAGAGGGTGTCTCGGTGGCCGGAATGCGATCGCCTTGGCGCTGACCGCGTGATGTCTCAAGATCCGAGATTCGCCGGTGCTGCGTCCCAAGCCTGCGATTCTGCGGAGCGACCCATGTCATCCACCCACGACGCCCTGCCCGACGACCTGCCCGTCCCCGTCGACGACGGCGCGGCGGATCATCTCCGCGGCATGCGGCTTCCCGACGTGGCGCTCACCGCCACGGACGGCAGAACCGTCTCGCTGGCGCGGCTTGCCGGACGCACGGTCGCCTACGCCTACCCGCGCACCGGCGAGCCGGGACAGCCCGGCCTGACGCCCGATTGGGACGCAATCCCTGGCGCCCGGGGCTGCACGCCGCAGGCCTGCGATTTCCGCGATCACCACGCCGCGTTGACGGCGCGGGGCGTCGCGCAGGTCTACGGCCTCTCGACCCAGACCAGCGCCTACCAGCGGGAGGCGGCCGAGCGGCTGCGTCTGCCGTTCCCGCTCCTGGCCGATCCGCACCGGGCCTTCGCGATGGCCGCGCGTCTGCCGGTCTTCGAGGCGGGCGGTCAGGTGCTGCTCCGCCGCCTCACCCTGGTGATCGACGACGGCGTGGTCAGCCGGGTCTTCTACCCGGTCTTCCCGCCGGATCAGAGTGCCCGGCAGGTGCTCGCATGGCTCGACGGGACGGACGCGTGAGGGCCTATTCCTCGGCCTCCGGCTGGCGGATGCCGTACCGGTTCTCCAGGCCCGGGTTCGCGCGGCCCTCGCCGCGATAGCGGCTCGGGGCCTCCCCGGCCGGCCGGGCCGGGCGCTCGCCGGGCTCGCGACCGATCCGGCCCGCAAGACTCGCGAGGTCGACGAACTCGTCGGCCTGCCGCCGCAATTCATCGGAGATCATCGCCGGCTGCGTCTGGATGGTGGAGATCACCGTCACCTTCACGCCACGCCGCTGCATCGCCTCGACCAGGGAGCGGAAATCACCGTCGCCCGAGAACAGGATCATGTGATCGATATGCGGGCTGAGTTCGAGGGCATCGATCGCCAGCTCGATATCCATGTTGCCCTTGTACTTGCGCCTCCCCATCGAGTCCGTGAACTCCTTCACGGGCTTGGTCACGACGCGGTAGCCGT
Organism: Methylobacterium sp. P5_C11; assembly: GCF_054049775.1. Classification (NCBI taxonomy): domain Bacteria; kingdom Pseudomonadati; phylum Pseudomonadota; class Alphaproteobacteria; order Hyphomicrobiales; family Methylobacteriaceae; genus Methylobacterium; species Methylobacterium sp. P5_C11. The sequence goes on from NZ_JBFULS010000024.1 coordinate 55,684, forward strand.
TGTAGTCGAGCCAGTCGATCAGCGGCCGGATCGAAGAATATTCCTGGTCCTCGATCATGGCCGTGTAGTAAAATGCGCGAAGGAGGTTCTCGCGTGACTGAAATTCCTTAAGAAGCTTCTTGTAGTCGATGTCGAAGCCGAGGGCCTTGGTGGTGGCATAGAGGTTCGCACCGTCGATGAAGATGGCGCTGCGCTGGGTGGCTGGCATGAACAGGTCAAATCCCGAACAATAGGGGGCGACAAGAAATCGTCTGAACAAACGGCCAGGGTCCGCCCGAGGCCGACGGCCGGGGGCGGTGCGCCGCGATCACGGTCGTCAGTCTCTGCAATCCGGGGCGAAACCGTGCGGTCCATCTCTGTGCGACCGCTGCCCTGGCCGCCGGACCATTCGTTTCAAACGCGACCTTGTCAAGCAGAGCCGAAAACGTACGGCCCCGAAAACCTGGACTGATGAACTGGAAAGGCCGGCCGCAGCAGGCTGTTGTGATGAAGAGAAAGATTTACGAAGGTCGATCCTGTAAACCTCAGATGCGTCCGGCTGCGGCCCGCGGCCTCAGCCGTTCACGCGCTCCACGCTGTTGACCGGGCGCTTGCCGCGCAGCTCGGCGATGATCGCGTTGAGATGCTGGAGATCCCAGACCGACAGGTCGATCGTGATGTCGGTGAAGTCCTGGGTCCGGCGCTTCATCGAGATATTGTCGATGTTGCCGTCATGGTCGGCGATCACCTGGGCGATCTGGGCGAACACGCCCGGTTCGTTGATCGACTTCAGCGCCAGCCGGGCGGGGAAGCGCTCGCCGCCGAGTCCTTCGGTGTCCCAGCGGACGTCGAGCCAGCGCTCGGGCTCGTTGTCGAAGGCGGCGAGCGCCGCCGACTGGATCGGGTAGACAGTGACGCCGACGCCCGGCGTCAGGATGCCGACGATCCGGTCTCCCGGGACCGCGCCGCCATTCGGCGCGAAGGTCACCGGCAGGTCGCCCGCGAGGCCCCGGATCGGGATCGCGTCGCTCCGGTCCTCGGTCTGGCCGTCCTTGCCGCCCTCGGCGCCCGGGAAGGTCAGCCGCATGGTCTGGTCCGCCGACCGGACGAGGCGGCCCGCACCGTTGACGACCCCCTGCGCAGGGGAAGGCCGACGCTCGTCGCGGTGGTCGGGATAGACGGCCCGGACAACGTCGCCCGAGAACATCTCGCCCCGCCCCACGGCGGCGAACACGTCCTCGGTGGTCGCCCGGGCGAGCCGCGGAAGGGCGCCGCGGAGCTTGTCCTCCGAGAAGGTCTTGGCCGCGCGCTCGAAGGCCCGATCCAGGATCTGGCGTCCGAGCCCGGCATATTGCCGGCGCACGGCGGCCCGGGTCGCCCGCCGGATCGCCGCCCGGGCCTTGCCGGTCACTACGAGGGACTCCCAGGCCGCCGGGGGGGAGGCCCCGTCCGAGCGGCTGATCTCGACCTCGTCGCCGTTGGCGAGTTCGTGCAGCAGCGGCGCCATCCGGCCGTTGATCTTGGCGCCGACCGCAGTGTTGCCGACATCGGTATGCACGGCGTAGGCGAAGTCGATCGGCGTCGCCCCCCGCGGCAGGGCGATCAGCCGGCCCTTCGGGGTGAAGCAGAACACCTGGTCCTGGAACAGCTCGAGCTTGGTGTGCTCCAGGAACTCCTCCGGGCTGTCGCCCTCGGCGAGCAGCTCGATGGTCCGGCGCAGCCACTGATAGGCGCCGCTCTCGGCGGCGAGCCGCGGATGCACGCTGCCCTCGCGTCCCGGATCCTTGATCAGCTCGGAGCCGATCTCCTTGTAGTGGGCGTGGGCGGCGATGCCGTACTCGGCGATGTCGTCCATGGCGCGAGTGCGGATCTGCAGCTCGACGCGCTGGCTCTTCGGCCCGATCACCGTGGTGTGGATCGAGCGGTAATCGTTCTGCTTCGGGGTCGAGACGTAGTCCTTGTACCGGCCCGGGACCATCGGCCAGCTGGTATGGACGATGCCCAGCGCCGCGTAGCATTCTTCCACGGTGTCGACGACCACGCGGAAGCCGAAGATGTCGGAGAGCTGCTCGAAGGCAACGGACTTGCGTTCCATCTTCGACCAGATCGAGAACGGCCGCTTCTGCCGGCCGCTCACCTCCGCGGTGATCCCCTGAGCCCCGAGCTTGTCGGTCAGCACCTGCGCGATGGTCTCGACCACGCTCTCGGACTTGGCGGTGAGCCGCGCCAGCCGCTGCGTGATGGTGGCGTAGACCTCCGGCTCGATGTTGCGGAAGGCCAGATCCTCCAGCTCCTCGCGCAGCTCCTGCATGCCCATCCGGCCGGCGAGCGGCGCGTAGATGTCGAGGGTTTCCTGCGCGATGCGGTGGCGCTTGTCCTCCCGCATGTGCTGGAGGGTCCGCATGTTGTGCAGGCGGTCGGCGAGCTTGACGAGCAGCACGCGCACATCCGCCGCGACCGCGAGCAGCAGCTTGCGGAAGTTCTCGCCCTGCGCGGCCTGCTTCGACACGAGGTCGAGCCGCTTGAGCTTGGTCAGGCCGTCCACCAGGGCGCCGATTTCCGACCCGAACAGCCGGCGGATCTCGTCCAGGGTCGCCTCGGTGTCCTCGACGGTGTCGTGCAGCACCGCGGCCACGATGGTGGCGTCGTCGAGGTGGAGATCCGTGAGGATCGCCGCGACTTCGAGGGGGTGGGCGAAGAAGGGGTCGCCTGAGGCGCGCTTCTGCGTGCCGTGCGCCTGCATGGCGTACACGTAGGCGCGGTTGAGCAGCGCCTCGTCGGCGGCCGGGTTGTAGCGCTTGACCCGTTCGACGAGCTCGTACTGGCGCATCATCCGGCGCGACGGGGCCGAGTCCTGGGTGCTGCGCGGGGTCGGGATCACACGCGATTGTTCCGCAACCGCCGTGCCGGCGCCAGTCCCCGGCGGGGGAAAACCGGCCGGCGCCGCGCCGGTGTCGGAACGAGAGAACCCGGCGTCTCCGCCGGGTCCGGTCTCGGTCAGGTCGTGCGCATCCAGGCCCACGTGCTCCGGCTCACTCGCCCTCGTCGTCGGTCTCGACCGGCGGGGCGAGGTTCTCGAGGCCGCGCAGGAGATCCTCCTCGCTCATGCGGTCGAACTGGACCGCCGCGTCGTCGCTGGAGGACTGCGGTGCCACCGCGGCGGCGGCCGGCGAACTCGACAGCAGCGGCACGGTCTCGGCCTCCGGCTCGTCCACCTCGACGTATTTCTGCATCGAGTGGATCAGCTGCTCCTTGAGGTCATCGGCCGTGATCGTCTCGTCGCCGATCTCGCGCAGGGCCACCACCGGGTTCTTGTCGCGGTCGCGGTCGATGGTCAGCGGGGCGCCGGCAGCCAGGAGGCGGGCTCGGTGGCTCGCCAGCAGCACCAGCTCGAAGCGGTTCTCGACCTTCTCGATGCAGTCTTCGACGGTGACGCGCGCCATGCGGGGCGGCTCCTTGGGCTTGAGCGACGGGTGATGTCGGGTATGCCGGCACTCTACACCGGATGCCGTTGTGCAACAAGCACAGCGGGTTGCGCAGGGCGCGCGCCAGTGGGGCGTCCCGGGCCGGACGGGCGCGCGCGGTGGGGCGGCATCTGAGGCGTCACCTGGGGCGGCATGGTGCGACGCATTGTTGACACCCGCGGCCGCGGGTGCGAGTGCGCCCGCCATCCCAGAGTTTCGGCCGACACGGGCGGCGTCCGCGCGCCGATCGTGCCGGCGATCAGGACGCACCATGCGCGCACTCATCTTTCCGGGTCAGGGCAGCCAGGCGGTCGGCATGGCGCGGGACCTCGCCGAGGCCTTCCCGCAGGCCAGGGCCGTGCTCGACGAGGTCGACGCCGCCCTGGGCCAGAACCTGTCGCGGCTGATGTTCGCGGGGCCGGCGGAGGACCTGACCCTCACCACCAATGCCCAGCCCGCCCTGATGGCGGCGAGCCTCGCGGTGTTGCGGGTGCTGGAGGCCGAGCGCGGCCTCGACCTCGCGCGTGACGTGGCCTGCGTGGCCGGCCACTCGCTCGGCGAGTACGCCGCCCTCGCGGCCGCCGGCAGCCTCACGGTCGCGGACGCCGCCAGGCTCCTGCGCCTGCGCGGCGAGGCCATGCAGGCGGCGGTGGCGCCGGGCGCCGGCGCCATGGCGGCGCTGATCGGCACCGACGTCGAGGCGGCCCGGTCGGTGGCCGAGGCCGCCGCCGACGAGGCCGGCGACGGCGCGGTCTGCGACGTCGCCAACGACAATGGCGGTGGTCAGGTGGTGCTCTCGGGCGACCGGCCGGCGGTGGAGCGCGCCATCGGCATCGCCACCAGCCGCGGGATCAAGCGCGCCGTCCTGCTCAACGTCTCGGCGCCGTTCCACTGCCGCCTGATGGCCCCGGCTGCCGACGCCATGGCCCGGGCGCTCGCCGCCGTCACCCTGAAGGCCCCGCGCGTCACCCTGTACGCCAACGTCATGGCCGCCCCGGTCTCCGACCCGGAGGCGATCCGCACGGCCCTGGTCGAGCAGGTCACCGGCACCGTGCGCTGGCGCGAGAGCGTCGCCGCCATGGCGGCGTCCGGCGTCGACCGGTTCCACGAACTCGGTGCCGGCAAGGTGCTCACCGGCCTCGTCAAGCGCATCGCGCCCCAGGCGAGCGCCACCGCAATCGGCACGCCCGCGGACGTCGCCGCCTTCGCGCTCTGATTCCACAGGAGCCCCGCATGTTCGATCTCTCCGGCCGCAAGGCCCTCGTCACCGGCGCCACCGGCGGCCTCGGCCAGGCGATCGCCCGGGCTCTGTACGCCCAGGGCGCCACCGTGGCGCTGTCGGGCACGCGCCCCCAGGCCCTGGAGGCGCTGGCGGCCGAACTCGGCGAGCGCGCGAGCCCCGTCGCCGCCGACCTCTCCGACAAGGACTCGGTCGAGGGCCTCGTGCCGGCCGCCGAGGCCGCGATCGGTCCGCTGGACATCCTCGTGAACAATGCCGGCATCACCCGGGACAACCTGTTCATGCGCATGAAGGACGAGGAGTGGGAGCAAGTGCTCGCCGTCAACCTCACCGCCGCCTTCCGCCTGTCGCGGGCCGCCGTGAAGGGCATGATGCGCCGCCGCTCCGGGCGGATCGTCAACATCGGCTCGGTGGTCGGCAGCACCGGCAATCCCGGCCAGGGCAACTACGCCGCCGCCAAGGCCGGCCTCGTCGGCATGACCAAGGCGCTCGCCGCCGAGGTCGCCTCGCGGGGAATCACGGTCAACTGCGTCGCCCCGGGCTTCATCAGCTCGCCCATGACCGATGCCCTGAACGAGAAGCAGCGCGAGGGCATCCTGGCCCGCGTGCCCGCCGGGCGGCTCGGTGAGGGCGCCGAGGTGGCGGCGGCCTGCATCTACCTCGCCTCCGCGGAGGCCGGCTACGTCACCGGCCACACGCTGCACGTGAATGGCGGGATGGCGATGTACTAGACCGGCCCCGGACCCGTCGAAACCGCGCCCGAATCACCCCCGCCGACACGCAAGTGCCACACCCATGAAGGGTTTCTGAACGGCCCCTCGCCAGGGCGGGAACCCTGTGCTACCACGCCCCGCAGCCGTACAGGGGGTTGACGGTTCAGCGGGTTTTCAGTCCAAGGCCCCCCGGCGGGGGCATCCCGGCTCACGCGCCGGTTCACCTCGAAGCACGCGCGATCGGACACCGGCCCGTCACAACAAGCCCGCAGGGGCGCGACGCGGCCACGGCACCACCCCGAGAAGACTGACAGACCAAAAGGACGAGGACGGAAGACCGATGAGCGATATCGCTGAGCGCGTGAAGAAGATCGTCGTCGAGCACCTGGGCGTGGAGCCCGAGAAGGTGGTCGAGAGCGCCAACTTCATCGACGACCTCGGTGCCGACAGCCTCGACACGGTCGAGCTGGTGATGGCCTTCGAGGAGGAATTCAACGTCGAGATCCCGGACGACGCGGCCGAGACGATCCAGACGGTGGGCGACGCCGTGAAGTTCCTGGAAAAGAATTCCGCCGCCTAAAGTCGCCGGGTTCGATTTCACGCGGCGCGGGTGAGGCGAAACAGCCCCCGCGCCGTTATGCGTTTCGAGGCTGCGCGCCGCGACGCCCCAGGGCGGACCGGATCCTGCCTCATTCGGTTGTTCAGGATGCGCTCCGGCCCCGCGGGGGCCCCCGGCCGTCGGCGGCGGGGAAGCGCCTCAAGACGGGACGGTTGCGATGCGGCGGGTGGTGGTCACGGGTCTGGGGATGGTCACGCCGCTGGGCAGCGGGGTCGAGCACACCTGGAGCCGGCTGATCGCGGGCGACAGCGGCGCCGGCCCGATCCGCGGCTTCGAATCCGCCGACCTGCCCTGCCGCATCGCGGCCCAGATCCCCTTCGGCGACGGCACCGACGGCACCTTCAACCCCGACGCGGTGATGGAGCCCAAGGAGCAGCGCAAGGTCGATCCGTTCATCGTCTACGCCATGGCGGCGGCCGACGAGGCCCTCAAGGATGCCGGCTGGGCGCCCAAGAGCCACGAGGACCAGTGCGCCACCGGCGTGCTGATCGGCTCCGGCATCGGCGGCATCGGCGGCATCTACGACGCCTCCGTGACCCTCCACGAGAAGGGACCGCGCCGGATCTCGCCGTTCTTCATCCCGGGCCGGATCATCAACCTCGCCTCCGGCCAGGTCTCGATCGCTCACGGCCTGAAGGGGCCGAACAACGCCGTGGTGACGGCCTGCTCCACGGGCGCCCACGCCATCGGCGACGCGAGCCGCCTGATCGCGCTCGGAGACGCCGACGTGATGGTGGCGGGCGGCGCCGAATCGCCGGTGAACCGCCTCTCGATCGCGGGCTTCTCCGCCTGCCGGGCGCTGACCACGGGCTTCAACGACACGCCCGAGAAGGCCTCCCGCCCCTACGATCGCGACCGCGACGGCTTCCTCATGGGCGAGGGCGCCGGCATCGTGGTGCTGGAGGAGTACGCGCACGCCAAGGCCCGCGGCGCGCGGATCTACGCCGAGGTGGTGGGCTACGGCCTCTCGGGCGACGCCTACCACATCACCTCCCCCTCCCCGGACGGCGACGGCGCCTTCCGCTGCATGAGCGCCGCGGTGAAGCGGGCCGGGATCTCACCCGCCGAGATCGGCTACATCAACGCCCACGGCACCTCGACGCCCATGGGCGACGAGCTGGAGCTGAAGGCCGTGGAGCGCCTCCTGGGCGATGCCGCCGCCACCGCCACCATGTCGTCCACCAAGAGCTCGGTGGGCCACCTGCTGGGCGCCGCCGGCTCGGTGGAGGCGATCTTCTCGATCCTCGTCCTGCGCGACAACGTCATCCCGCCGACGCTCAACCTCGACAACCCCTCCGTCCAGACCAAGATCGACCTCGTGCCGTTCGAGGCGAAGCGGAAGCAGGTGGATGTCGTGCTGTCGAACTCGTTCGGGTTTGGTGGGACGAATGCAAGTTTGGTGATGCGGCGGGTGGTGTAAGCGCGTCGCCGTCTCATTTCGTTACGCTCTGCAGGTCTTCTGGAAGATCTTTCCGCCATCTGGCGTACGGAATGCTGCGGCGTTGCTGCAGAAAGCGTCCGTTGCATGAGGACAGGCTGTGCTCGTCCGTGCAGTAGAGTTTAGCACGGGTCTGAAACTCGTCGCGTGTTTGCCAATGCGACGAGCTCCGTCGAGATCGCTGTCTAGCGGGTCGAACGGCCTAGGATTATCCTGAACATCTCGGATCGCGCGCGCCGAGAGCGGTGTTCAGAAAAATACATCCTGACCACGGCTCTTCAGTCGATCAACGTGAGCTTTTCATCGAAAAATTGGTAAAGCATATAGTCCAATATTAATCTGCGTGCAGGATGCTGTCTCTCACCCGGCGATCACGCCTGCGCAAACGCTCATCCTATAATCCGCGACGCTGGTTGCGTGAGACCTACGACACAGGTCCCGCGCTCGCCTCCATCCTGAACTGTTGCGCAGCAACCTCGAAGGAGGGCTCCAGAGATCGCGGTGCTGATTGGACGGCTCCTTCGAGGCCTGTGCTGCGCTCCGGCACCTCAGGATGAGTTCGCGATATGGTGCGCTGTCAGACGCGCCGCGCGCCTCCCGAATAGTCGTCCGGCTACCACCCCCGCCGCTCCGCCTCCCCCGGCACCCGCCCCTGCGGGGTAAGCGTGTGCACCACCTCCGGCAGCGCCTGAGCGAGCTGCGACAGCAGCGTCGCGCGATCCAAACCGGTCTGGCTCTGGAGGGTGTCCACCGTGTCGGGGCCGAGCGCCCGGGCGAGCTGGTCCGGGGCCACCGGGCGGTTGGCGCCGTGGCCGATCCAGGACTCGATCACGTCGCCGAGTCCGCCCTGGCGGAACCGGTCCACGAGCCCGTCGAGGCCGCCGAGATCCCCCTGCCCGTCCGGGGCGGCGCGGCTCGGGGCCGATGCGTCGCCGGGGCCGTCGAGCATGCCGGAGAGATCCGAGAAATCGCCGGGCGGCAGGGACCGGTCTACCGGCCCGCCCGGGCCGCCGTCGCGGCGGCCGCCATACTGGTCGAAGCCGCCGATGTCGCCGTTGTCATCCGGGCGGCGTCCGCCGGCATCGGCGGGGTGCTGGCCGGGATCGCGCCCGTAGGGTCCGGCGCCGCCGGAGCGGTCGGCCTCGGGGCCGGGCTCGCCCTGATGCCCGCGCCCGAAGATGTCGCCGAAGCCGCCGCTGGCGCCCTTGGCGAGCAGCAGCATCAGCAGGGCCTTCACCAGGGGCGACATGCCCCCGGCCCCCTGCTTCTGCCCGCCGAACACCTGACCGAGCACGCCGCCGATCGCCGATTCGAGCAGTCCCATGGCCGTCTCCCCGAGGCCCGAAGGCGAGCCCGGGCAAACAACAATTCGGGACGGGCGCGGGTTGCCTCGCTCAGCGGACCGGAGCGATAAGCGCGGCCTGCGTGGTGGCGGTGGTAGCGTCGGCGGACTCGACGAGGGGCACCGTGGCGGCCGAGAGGATCAGTCCGGCCAGGAACAGGCCCGTGGCGGCTGCGCCGGCGCGGGGGCGCGGCAGGCGAATGGCGCGGCGTTTCGCGGGATGGGGACGTTCGACGGTCCTGGGCATCGCGGCCTCTCCGGGTTCGGGGCGGGCTCCGTGGCCCTGTTGCCGAAGGAACGCCGCCTAGGGGCGCCCCGGTTCCCTGGGCGTTACGCCCGCTTGACGACGCGCCGCCCCAGCGCCCCGAGGATGCAGCCCGCGCAGTAGACCGGCAGGATCAGGCCTGCGCCCTCCAGCCACAGGCCGGGCAGGCCGGGCACGAACCCGGCTAGGGCCGCCGCGGTCAGGAGCCCCGCGACCACGCAGAGCCCCAGGGAGGCGGCGAGCCGGTCCGGCCAGCCGACCAGCGCCCCGACCACGAGGCCGAGTGCGGCCGCCCCGGCGAGTCCGGGCCAGAATCCGACAAGCAGCAGCGTCACGGCCGTGCGGCCTCCCTGCGGGCGCGATGGTGGCGTGCGGATGGGCGCGGCCCGGCGGGTGGGCGCGCGGCGGAGGGGGCTTCTCTCACGGCAGCAGCGCGAAGACGACGGGTCCCGCCGGCCCGTCCGGCCCGGCGCCGACCTGCTCGGGCCGGGCGCCGGCCTGGAGCAGATACTCCACCACCGCCTGGGCGCGCAGCCGCGGCAGGTCGAGGGGCGGCTCCTCCGGGGTCTCGGCGGGCTTCCTCGCCGCCGCCTTGCCGTGCGCGGCCGTCTCCTTCTTGGCCGCATCCGTCTTGGTCGAAGCCGGTTTGCCGGCCTCGGCCCTGTTGTGATCCGGCTTGCCGTGATCCGCTTTGCCCCGCTCCCTGGCGGTGTCCTTCCCGGAGGCGTCGGCCTCGGTTGTGTTGGCCTTGGAGGAACCGGCCTTGGCCACGTCCTTCGCCTCCGCGGCGGGTTTCCCGGGCACCGTGGGCGGTGCCTGCGCGTCCGGCTTGGCGGCGCTGGCGACCTGGGCCGGTGCGACGGCGGGCACGCCCTCCCCCGCGGCCGGTCCGGCGGCCGGCGTCGGAGGCGGCTTGGCCGGGTCGGCCGGTCCCGTGACCGCGATGCGCAGCGACGGGCAGGTCTTGGCCAGGGCGGCGAGGGCGTCGAGGGTCGGGTAGAAGGACGGCGTCAGGACCGCGCCCCCCGTGGGGAAGCGCAGGTCGGCCCCCGCCAGGACGGCGGAGACGTCGGCACGGCAGGTCGCCGGGTCGCGCCGCTCGGCCGCGTCCCGGGCCGTGACATGGGCCTGGGCGGTCCAGCCGGGGGGCAGCGCCTCGGCCAGCCGGTCGGGCGCACGGGCGGCGCCCTCCCGGTAGAGGCTCTCGCCGGTCAGGGTCAGGGCGCGGTCCGAGACCGAGACGGTCCCGTCCGCGAGGTTCGTCACCAGGGGCGCGGTGGCGGCCAGCGCATCCCCGAGATCTGGCGGGGCGCCGTCGGCGAGGCGGGTACGGTCGATGACCGACTCCCGGAACAGGCGCGGGCGCAGGGCGGCCAAGACCCGCTCCCGGGTCGCGGTGTCGGGCATGTGGCCGGTGACGGTGACGGCATCGGCCGTCCGGCGGATCGCCACCCGGTAKGGCGAGAGCGGCCGCGCCGTGAGCGCCACCGTCCCGGCCGCGACGCCCGCGGGCCGGCCGTCGCGCATCAGCGCTGCGGCGTCGGGGATGGCCTGCCCATCGATCGCGTCGCCGGTCACCGAGACCGCCCCGTCCTTGAACTCGACCGCGCCGGACTGGATCAGCTCGGCGAGCTTGAACGCGAAGGCGATGAGGCTCTTCGGGTCGATGGCCGGGTCGAGGCCACGGGCCGCCAGGAGCCGATCCTCCACGGCGCCGCCGGCCGCCGCCTCGGTGGCGGCGTGCAGGGCGGCCTCGCGGTCGGCCGCCGAGGGGGCGAACCCGTCGAGGACGAGGCCCCGGGCCGATTTCTCCAGGGCGAACCGGTACGCCGCCACCCTGGGCGGCAGGATTTCGATCCGCCCGATGCTGAACCCCTCCGGCGGGTCCGAGAGGGCCGCCCGCAGGGCCTCGTAGGCGGGCACGTCGAGGGCCTCGCCGGACAGGCTGAGCACGGTGTCGCTGAGGGCCGCCCGGCCGCCCTTGGCGAGGCCGGAGAGCCGGGTCGCCAGGAACGCGGCCGCGCTGGCGAAATCCGGCGGCGCCCCCCGGGCGGCCCGGGCCGTGTCGTCGAGGCTGGTGCCGGGCTCGAGGGCGCCAGTGATCCGCGCCTCCAGCGCCCGTCGGCCGATCTCCACGGGGCGGCTGCCCTCCAGGGCGATCCGGTTGGGGCCGGTGCGGATCGCGGCCCACTGGAAGGGGGTCGCGGTCTCGACGATGCCCACCTCCGAGATGATGCGACGCGGCCCGTCCAGCGCGGCGAGGCGGGACAGAACGGTGGCCCGCTCGGCGACGTCCGGCGCCTCGCCGGCCGCCCGGAGGTCGCGACCGCTCGCCCCGAGCCGGAGCCAGGGCTCGCCGGTGGCCGTGGCGGTGCCGGCCGCGACGCCCGCGCCCTCGGCTTCGAGCCGCTCGGCGATCCGCGGGGCGGCATAGAGGGACGCGCTCGCCCAGATCAACGCGAGCGCCGGCAGGCCGGCGAGCCAACCGGCGCTACGCAAGCCTTGGGCGAAAAATTCGGGCAACGGCACGATCGCAGGTTGGCACGCCGGTTCGGGCGGATCAGCCCGTGAGAGCACACCGCCTTTCCGGCAGCATGAAGGCCGGACGGTTCCTTTCCGCGTCCCGCGTCGGTGCGCCGCCGGAACCCGCCGGATGCCTCCCGGTTTGTCGGCGACACTCCTGTCCCCGTCCGCGGAGCGTGCCATGCGGTCCATCCTCGCCGCCGCCCTGCTGGTGCCCCTCGCGGTTCCGGCCGCGGCGCAGAGCCTCTCGGCCACCGCCACGGTGCCGAGTTCGGCCTCGCTGGAGCCGATCACGGCGATCGCCAATCCCGGTCAGCTCAGTCTCGGCGGGAGCGCCACCACCGGCCCGTTTCCGACCCTCTCGGCGCAGACCGGCGGCCTCGTGAATGCCGGCCAGCTCAGCCTCGGGGGTGCGGGCGGCGGAGGCGGCCGCATCGGATCCTCGACCGGGGTGGGTCAACTCGGTGCCGCGGCTTCGGGCACGACCGGCGGGGCCGGCGTCACCGGCGCGACGTCGGCCACGCTCGGGACCGCCGGAGCGATCGGCGCGACCGGCACGCGGAACGGCTTCAGCGCCGCGTCGGGTGCGGTGCGCGGGTCGATCTCGGGGAGCGCGCTGTCGTCGATCAGCGGCACGCGGGGCCTCGTGGGCGGCGTGGCCCTTGGCACGGGCCAGACCGCCAACACGGTTCCCTCGACGACCGCCGCCTTTGGTGCGGCCACGGCCGGGTCCGGCTTCGGAAACGGCTCGGGTCTGGCCACCGGCACGAGCACCGGCGCGCTCTCCGGAGCGACGCCCGCCACAGGGGCGACCCTGGCGTCCGGGTCGACCGGTGTCGTCAGTGCGGCCACCAGCACCTCCGGGGCCGTGCCCTCGACGGTCGGCCCGTTCACGCCGTTCGGAGCCGAGACAGCCCTACGTTCCGGTGGAGGTGCGACGGCCGTCGTGCCGGCGGGCGCCGGCGGGATCGGGACCGGCGGAGCCGCGATCGCCGCAGCACCCCAGGTGCTCGACCCGATCCGGTCGGCGAACACCACGCCGTCCGGTGGCGGCGCGGTCGGCGGTGCCGGCATCGGCGGCGCGGCGGCGATACCTGCGGCGGGCTTCCGGCCGAGGCCTGCATCGGCGGCAGCGCGTTCTGAGCCGCGCGAGCGTCCGGAACCCGGCCGAACCGCTGCCGTTCACTCTGTTCCGGCACCTCGGCCGGGACAGGAGGCAGAGATGAACGTCGTTCTGGGCCGCGTCTCGCTCGCGGTCGCTCTCGTTCTGGGGGTCTCGGGCGCCGCCCTGGCACGCGATGCCGGGTCGAAGGCTCACGGTGCCAATACCACGACGGGCCTGCACGGCATCGGCTTCGCCGAGCCGAAGTTCCGCTCGAGCCTGCGTACCGGCAGGGACCAGCCCTACACGTGGCCGGTCAGCGACCGCTATCACCCAGTCTCCCAGCCCTTCTATGGCCGGGCCTATTGAGCCGGACTGACGGCGCTCCGCCGAAGGGATGAATGGCGCGGCGCCGGTGCGTGCCGCACACCAAAATGCAGGCCCATCCCCGACAGCGATGCGGGCAGGAACAGATCCGGCGTGATCCCAGCGGTACGGGGTTCGTCGCCGGATCGCTTCGGAGCCAGGAGCGTGTGATGCATCTGCTGAGCCGGCTCTTCGTCGCAGGCCTGGTGGTCACGCCCCTCTCGGGGCAGGCGGGGGAGTTCGCGCAGACGGCGCCGGTGCCCGGTATGGCCCTGACGCCTCCCGATCCCGGCATGGCCAGCGGGGCTTCCGAGCCCGCGCCATCGCCTGTACCGGGGGCGGCCGCCCCGGCTCAGGCTCAACTCGACCTGACCGCCGATCGCCGGCGGCTGCGGGCTCTGGGTAGCGGCCTCTCTTCGATCGAAGGCCATCTCCCGAACCAGCGCACCGGTCCGCGACACGAGCACGTGGTGCGCGATATCTGCATCGGCTGCTGATCACCCCGCGGATGCCGGGTCGACTATTGCAGCGCGCTCGCCCGTGAATGAGCTCGTATCCAGCGCGGCGAGAGGATGTCGCCGGCCTCGGTGATAATCCAGGGCTGCGCCTCCCCGGTTTCGAGCGCCTGGAGGGCGACCACGAGGGCTTCGCGGACGGTCGCGAAGGGGCGACCCTCCGCGGACCGGCCAGGCGAGCGCCTGGGCCAAACGGTCAGCTCGGCTTCCTTATCGAGATCGGCGGGCGTCATAGGCGGGCCCATGCGGCTCTGCGTTGTGCGGAGTTCTACCGGGCTTCTGTGACGTGGATCTGGCGCGCGTGTTGCCGATTCGTGTCCGCACCGAGATCCACGGCGACGGGCACGCTTGCGCAGCTACGCCAGACGATCCGAGCTCGGGCTGTGAAATTAAATGATGCGATGCAGCAATTTTACTTTGAGAATGCCTTATCGGAAGTTTAGTTCATTTGCATCGAATGCATGGAACTGACGAGGTCCGGCTGAACGGATGCCTCCGGAATTGTCGCGAACACTGCATTACCGTGCTGGACTCACGTTATGATGCAATGCGCAAAACGCATATCGCAACGCACAAATCCGTGGTCTTATGCGCTGGCCGAGCGAATCCTGCGCTCGGCGCTGCGATCGAAACGGAGACGCACCATGCGCACGATTCTCATCCTCGCGTCGGCCGCGCTCACCTCGGCCGCCTTCACGGGCCTCGCTACGGCCGACGAGCGCCTGCACCTGACGCCGCCGCTCTATCGGGACCAGGCTCGGACTGCCCAGCAGGTCCGCGCGATCCACGACCTGACCACGACGCCCCAGCCCGTCTCGGCTCCCGCGGTCCTCGGCCGGACGGTCTCGTCCCTGGGCCGGTCGATGGTTCAGGCCTCCGCGGAGCCGCGCCGCTGAGTCCGCCGCCGGAGATGCGTCGCCCTCGGGCGGCCCCCTCTCCGGCGCTTCTTCAGACAATATGCAGGCTCTGAGCCGCCACCGCGGGGGACACGCCGCGGCGGATCAGGCGCCGGATCCGCGCCTGCTGATCGCGTTCGGCGCTGAGGGCGGTCCCTGCCGCGCGGTAGCCCTCGAACCACAGATGTGCCCACGCATACTGTGTCGCCATCATCAGCAGCACGGCATTCTCGGCCTGCCGCAGACCCAGCCGCAGGCTTTCATCTGCCAAGCGGCCAACCTCCCCGTACATCATGTCCGACTCCGCGTCCGACCACGACCGGTAGCCCATCGCCGGGCTGCCGGCTCACTGACTCTGCGGCCCCTCGGGGATCCGCTCAAGCGGATGCCTCGTCGGTGGCCGCTGGGCTGCCGCGGCTGCCTCTTGAGCTGCGTCCCATCCCTGTTCCATCGCCCTGTGGGCCTCCTCGGCGCCCTGGGGCAACGCGGTGCGGACACGCTCCGCTCCCTGCCTGTGTGCGCCCGAGGGAAGAGCCCCCATCCTTTTGGTCTGCGCCCGCAGAGTGTCGAAACGCCCTCGGGCGTATGCAGCCTGGATCTCGGCCGCTTCGGACAGGGATTGCGCGGCCCCGTGCGTCCGTGGACCGGCGCACGGCCGAGCGACACGTCAGATCTCGGTCTCGCGCCGAACGATCGCATCCTCGCCATTGCCCTTCTGCGCGACGCCAACCTCCGGATCCTCGCCCCGGAGCGTCGCCGGGATATCGAGGCGTTCTGATCTCGGGGTCGGGGCCTCCGGATCGCACGGAGCCGGATCACGGTTCGGCCGGGCTGCGGTTTCGCGTGCGTTGGTCATGGGATCTCCCCTTCCCCCTTGGCAACGCGACGGTCAGTCGGCGGGTCCGGCGTCGGCCTCACGATGGTGGGAGGCGGGATGGAGCGCGCAGCGCTATATGGGAGGCGCGAGCAGGGAGAGTGGCGTGTTCACCGTTAAGGGGATTGATCCGTCCGGGCGCGTCATGACGTTCGCCTGCGGGACTGACGAGCAGGCCATGGAGAAGACCTGGGAGCTGGCCCGGCGCGGCTTCCGCGAGATCACGGTCTCCGACCCGAGGGGCAAAGAGCTGACTGCGGCCGCCTTCGAACGCTCTCTGAACATCGATTGGGAGTGACGCGGTTCGTCGCACGGAACTTCGTGACTGGTCCGTCCCAGCGCTCGCGGGATCCTGGCCAGTGAAGGGAGCATGCGCGTCCGACGGAGGTGCGCCCGCCGAGGGAGGATCGGCCGCCGGCCGGAGACGTCAGATCGCCTCCAATTCGCGTCGGAGGTTCGATCGGCTCGGGTGCGCGGCTTCGGGAACGTCGGTGGCTGCCCCGATCTCTTCCGTCTTGCGCCAGACAGCCCGGCACACGAGGATCTCGTTGCTGGCATCGATGCTCAAGACGAACCTGTCTGGCACGATCTCGGCGTCCGGGAGGGCGATCCGCACGCCCCCGGCGGACCGGTCGTAGACGATGCAGGGCAGGCTTCGGTGCTCATCCACCGAGATGCTGCCGGTCTCATTCAGAAGTGTGCGTGGCGCGCTGCGTCGTTCGAACATCACCGCCTCGGAAACCTGTGCCCGGCAGGATCGGGCTCCCGGGTTCAGGCCGGGTTTGGAAAATGCATCAACTTGTCAGGATGCCGGCGGTCCTGTGGATTTCGTGATCTCGGGTGATCCGCTGGGAGAAGCCGAACGGCATGCGCGTCCCGGCTGCCGGATCGATGCGCGGCGAAGCCGGGAGGCTCGGATCTCCGTCGGAGAGGCCGCGCGCGTGGCGGCCCGTGACGCTAACCGGTGATGACTTCGACGAGGGTGGTGAGAAAGCCCAGGGCGACGGCGCCGATGCCGCTCATGAAGGCGACATCCCAGCCGGCGAATTCCTTCGACTGAGGAGCGCGGAGGAAGGTGAACAGCGTGACGGCCGCTCCGCAGATGACGAGCGCAATGGCCAGATAGATCGGTCGAGACATGGCGTTTCCTCTTCCGCCGGTCTCGCGGCCCTTGAGGGCTCTTGTGCGGATGACTACGACCGGCGTGATCTGTTCAGGCGCATCCGTCTTTAAAACATGACAGACGGCGCGGTAGCGAACAAGACGATAATCTGTTCTGCATTGCGGAACATAAAGTCGGAGCGCCCGCATGATCTGACCTGGGCGCGGGGCTCCAGACGAATCCACCGCGAGAGCTGCCAATTTCGAGGGGCGTTCCTCGCCAGCGCTCCTGAACTCACTCAGTCGACGAAAACGCGGATGCCGTCCGTATTCATGATGTCCCGCTGGTCGGCGCACCATTGCTCCGCGCCCACCGCGGCGATCTCGGCCGCCACGCGCCGACCCTCCTCGGCGATGGCGCTCTGGGTTCGGCGGTGGCCGAGGCTCGCGTCGAGGGCGCGGCGGACCGTCCGGGACAGGCTCTCGGAGACCGTGTCGTCGATGGTGTAGAGTTTGCGGCAGTACAGGACGATACCGGCCTGCGCGCCGACGATCCGCACGAGGCCCTCGATCGTCTCGGTCCGCTTGGCAGCCTTCGGGTCCTCGGCGGCCGAAGCCGCGTCGGGCAACGCTGTTGCAGCCAGCAGGACTGCGAGCAGGGCGTGTCTCATGCGGCGGCACTCCTCCGGTCCGAAGCCGGACCGCGCGTCTGGATCACCGCATGGGACGAGGGCAGCGCCCGCCTGTCGTCACGGTCGTATGCGGGCGATCCCGCGGGAGCACCCGTCAGGTCCGGTCGATCATTTCCGGGCGGCCATCATGTCATGGGTCAGGACGGTCAGCTTGCCGATCAGACTGCTGATATCCGTGCTTTTGCAGGACCATTGCGTGCCGATCGCCTCGCCGTCCGCCGAGACGGAGACGATCGCCACCGAACGCAGCCGACCCTCGCGCGCCAGCGCCAGCTGATCCTGCAGCACGGCGATAATCGAAGCCGTGTCCTCGTCCGCGATCGTGGGCGCGATGTGCGCCGGGAACGGCACGACCGAACTCGTCATCGTCTGCTCTCGCTTCATCTCGCCGAACCCCTCGGTAACATCTCCGGGCTTCGGCGTGCGCATCTGCTTTGTGCAGAGTGTGGCAGCTTGTCCGTGTCCTGCGATGTCGTGGACAGATGTGGCGGCGATGCAACGATTCCGGTCAGGTCCGGCACGGCCATGCCGCAGGCCTTCCGCGCTCCGGTATTTGCGGATCGCGGCCGGGTGATGCGGCAGACTGTATGGGTGATGCGCGGTCGGTCTTCAGGGAGGCGCCCTGCGCGGGGCGCCCCCGGAGGCGTTCCGCTCAGGCGGCCTTACGGCCCTTGCGCTCGCGCTCGGCCATGGCGCCGGGCTGGCCCAGGCCGATCGCCTTGGCGAGGGCGGAGCGCTGTTCGGCGTAGCTCGGGGCAACCATCGGGTAATCGGCCGGCAGGCCGTAGCGGTCGCGATAGCTGCGCGGGTCGAGGCCGTGGCTGGTCAGGTGGCGCTTGAGCGTCTTGTAGGTCTTGCCGTCGATGAAGCTGACAATACCGTCCTGCCGGACCGACTTGCGGATCTGGGCCGCACTTGGCTTCTCAACATCGGCCGGGGATGCTGTCCCGGACTCCGCCGTCAGCGTCCCGGCGACGAGCCCGCTGATCGCACCGTGCACCCGCGCGATCAGAGCCGGCAATTCGGCGGCCGGGACCGGATTGTTCGACACGTAGGCGGCGACGATATCGCCCGCCAGCTCGATGAAGTTGGAGTTGGGCCCTGTGGTTTCTTCTCTCACTGTAAGGTTCCTAGTGTGCCCCTCACAGGGGATTTGCTACCTTTGCGCGCTGAATGCAAGTTACAAAAGCGCTCGGCGGCCGGAATCTCGCGCGTGATTGGTGCGCTCGCTTCGGACGATCGACGGGGATTTCTGGGCGTGCGCGGCGGAAAACTTCCAGCCGCAGCTGCGGCGGTCCTATCAACTGCAGTAGTGTTTTCGCAGCGCGAAACGATCAGAAGCTGAATCTGACGATTTTTGCCGGGCTGCCGGCGAGGGCCGGTCGTTCCATCATCTTCTGCGGTGACGCGGCTGACTTGCCATGGCATGGCGCGTCGATGCTGATGCTCGCGCTTCTCCTCATCCTCCTGGCCGTTGTGACGGCGATGATCGTCCTGCGGCGATGGACCGGGCGCTTGGCCTCTCTGGCAACGCTTTTGGCAGGGGCGATCATGGCGCTGTGGCTGGCCGAGGTCGGGCTGTTGCCGGGATCTCAGGGGCCGCTGACAGAGCATCGTCCCCTCGTCCCCGGGCTTGACCGGTAACGGTTCGGTAAGCGTCCCGGCGCGAGCATTGATCATGCCCACACTCTCCGCCCCGCGCCTGCTCACATTCCTGGTGTCGGCCGTGTTGATCGGCCTTGCCATCGCCAGTCTTTACACGCGCATTCCCATGGTCGGGCGTACGGTCGTGGCGCACCGGCAGTGGTTCTTTATCGGCGCCTATGTCCTCCTCGCCCTTGGGGTGACCACCCGCAGCCTGTAGGGGGACGAGCCGTCGGTCCAGTCGCGATCGCTGTCCGCGCGGGGGAGACCGGAATGGCTTTGAAGACCACCTATCTCGTGCAGCCCTTCGAGCTGCATCGGAACCGCCTGCGGCCCGCGCGCCAGGAGCCCGCGCAGAGCGAGTTCGGCGCCCTCAAGAAGGCGGAGGCCCTGGCCGCCCGGATGCCGGGCGCGGCGGCCCTCAAAGTCGTCGCCGACGACGAGACCGGTGAGCTCGAGGGCGTGACCATCCTCGGCCAGTTCGGGACCGTCCCGGAGGATTTCGCCGAGACGCTCCTGGGCTCCTGAGCGCATCCGCGGCCGCGTCTCAAGGTGCGACACGGGGGACGCCGGATTGCGGTCCGCGGGAAACTACGTAGAAACAACGGAGACCGAATCTTGCGAGCCCCCTGCTCGCCGAGCCCGCATCCGTGCCCCGCTATTTCATCGATCTCCACGACGGCGCCAACCTGGTGCGCGACCGGGACGGCTTCGATCTTCCGGACCTCGCTGCCGCGCGGGCTCAGGCCGTTCGCATCCTGACCCGGTTGGCGCAGGGGTTGACCGATCCGATGGAGCGGCAGGATTACGTGATCGCCGTGCGCGACGAGCAGGGCACCGTTCGCCTGCGCCTTCGCCTCTCCTACGATGTCGAGGCCGGCTGACGGAGCGGCCGTCGCACGCGGCGTGGAGAGCGTCGCGCCCCGCCGCGTTGACCGGGGCTGGCACGGCGCAGGGCCGGGGGAGATCGCATGGGACAGTCAACAGGTCTGGTCGGCCCGCTCGTGGCGGCCCTGATGGTGCTCTGCCCTGCGGGCTTGGCGACGGCCCAGACCGCGCCGCCGCCGCAGGTCGGCTCCGCCACGGCGACGGCGGACAACGCCGTGCTGCTGACGGTCTTCCTGCGCCACGATCAGTCCCGCCCCCTGGCGGAGCTGAACGCGCAGCTCGCCAAGCAGGGCTTCTACAAGGCCTTCCCGCCTCCGGGCATCGAGGTGGTCTCCTGGAACGTCGTGATGGGGATCGGGCAGATCATCGTCCTGCGCCTGCCCGCGTCCCGCCTGCGCGAGGTCAACCGCGTCCTCGAGGACACGGCCTGGGGGGCGTACCGCACCGAATTCTACCCGACCTACGATTACAGGGCCGTGGGCCTCGGCGAGCACGAGAAGGCGCGCTGAGCGCCCCCGCGGGCTCAGACGAAGTGCGCCGGCAGCGACAGGCCCTGCGCGTACAGGGTCAACGCGATGGCGCCGCCCATCAGGGTGGCCGCCAGGGTGATGCGGTTGGTCCAGCTCATCGTCGATCTCCTTCGGTTCGCGACTGTGTTCGCGGTGTGGAGATGAGATAAGCCCAAGCTTTCGCGGCGCGCGTGTTCCGCGACACATCAGAGGGCGGCCGCGTGGCCGGGCTGCTGCGTGCCCAGGATCAGCGCCGCATCCCACAGGCAGGGCTGGCCGAGCCGCTTGGCCTCGTACATCGCCGCGTCGGCCCGCTCCGTCAGGCCCTGCGCCCGGGTGGCGTTCAGCGGGGCGCAGGCCACGCCGATCGCCGCGCCGATGCGGATCGGCGATCCCGCCCCGAGATCGTAGGGCTCGGCGAGGCGCGCCTGGAGGTTCAGGGCGAAGCCGAGCGCGGGTGCCGGCGCCGCGTTGCTCAGGAGGATGGTGAACTCGTCGCCCCCGAGCCGCGCGGCGATGTCCCCCTCCCCCAGGCCCTCCCGCAGGCGATCGGCCAGTTGCCGCAGCAGCGCGTCGCCCACGGCGTGGCCGTAGCGGTCGTTCACCGGCTTGAAGCCGTCGAGGTCGACGCACAGCAGCGCGCAGGCCGCGCGATCGAGGGTCGCCAGCGCCCGGTCGAGGCGGGCCGCGAACAGGTAGCGGTTCGGCAATCCGGTGAGCGGGTCGTGGTGGGCCATGTAGCGCAGGAGCGCCTCCGCCCGGCGGCACTCGGTCACGTCCTCCCACAGGACGGTCCAGCCGCCCTTCGCCTGCGGGTGCAGTGTGATCGCGATCTGGCGCCCGTCCGGAAGCACCTGCACGACCGCATCGGCCGTGCCCCGGGCGAGGAGCCGCCGGCGCGCCGCCCAGAGGCCGGAGGGAGCCCCGTCGGCTCCGGCGAGTCCCGTCGCGCCCACGTCCCGGGCATGCAGGCCGGGCCTGACCCGGTCCGCGCCCGGGCCGAACAGGCGCCGGAAGCCGTCATTCACGAACAGCAGCCGGTCGGCGGCATCGAATACGCAGAGGCCGTGCGGGAGCGCGTCCAGCGCCTGGACGATTCCGGCGCCGAGCTGGCGCGTGCGGCCGAGCCCGTCCTGCCGCCGGTCGCGGACCGCCTGGCGATGGCGCCGCGCCCGCTTCATCGCCGCCCAGTCCGCCCGCGCCGCCATGGCCATTCCCCCGAAGAGCCCGACATCGGCGGTCGCACGACCAACGGATCGGCGGCCCGGAAATTAATCCCGGTTCCTGATAGAATGGGATTCCTTTCGCCAACCTTGACGAAAGGACCATGCGTTGAACGATCCTTTGCGCGCCCGCCCTGCCCGCACGTCGAGGCGCCGGCTGCCCGCCGCCTCGACCGTCGACGGCCCGGGTCCGACGACCCGGGGTCGGATCACGGCGTGGCATGCACGCCGTGATGGCCGTCGAGCACCGTGTCGCTGGTCGGGACCGTCTCGGCGACGGCCTCGGCGCGGCGGATGTCCGGGGCGGTCGCCTCGGCCACGAAGGCCGCCACCGCCTCGGTCAGGGGAAGGGTGCGGGTCTGCTGGCTGCCCAGCCGCCGGATCGAGACCGTCCGCTCCTCCGCCTCGCGCTTTCCGAGGGCCAGCAGCACCGGCACCTTGGCGAGGGAATGCTCGCGGACCTTGTAGTTGATCTTCTCGTTGCGCAGATCCGCCTCCACCCGCAGGCCCGCGCGCTCCAGGGCGCGGATGACGTCCCGGGCGTACGGATCGGCCTCGCCGGTGATCGTCGCCACCACCACCTGCACGGGCGCCAGCCAGAGGGGGAAGTGGCCGGCGAAATGCTCGATCAGGATGCCGGTGAAGCGCTCCATCGAGCCGCAGATCGCCCGGTGGACCATCACGGGCGGCTTCCTTGCGCCGTCGGCGTCGATGTAGAAGGCGCCGAACCGCTCGGGCAGGTTGAAGTCCACCTGCGTGGTCCCGCATTGCCAGTCGCGGCCGATCGCGTCGCGCAGCACGTACTCGAATTTGGGCCCGTAGAACGCGCCCTCCCCCGGGTTGACCGCGGTCCTGATCCGTCCGGCCGACTGCTCCTCGATCTGCGCCAGCACGCGGGTCATCACGTCCTCGGCGTGGTCCCAGAGGGCGTCGGAGCCGACGCGCTTCTCGGGGCGCGTCGAGAGCTTCACGACGATCTGGTCGAAGCCGAAATCCGCGTAGGTTGAGAGGATCAGGTCGTTGATCTTCAGGCACTCGTCGGCGAGCTGGTCCTCGGTGCAGAAGACGTGGGCGTCGTCCTGCGTGAAGCCGCGCACGCGCATCAGCCCGTGCATGGCGCCGGACGGCTCGTAGCGGTGGACCACGCCGAACTCGGCCATGCGCAGGGGCAGGTCGCGGTAGGATTTTAGCCCGTGCTTGAAGATCTGCACGTGGCCCGGGCAGTTCATCGGCTTGAGGGCGAACCAGCGCTTGTCCTCGGCCTCCTCGCCGGCCGACTGCGCGGCGAACATGTTCTCCCGGTACCAGCCCCAGTGGCCGGAGGTCTCCCACAGGGCCTTGTCGAGGATCTGCGGGGCGTTCACCTCGGCGTAGTCGCCGCGCAGGCGGCGGCGCATGTAGGCGATCAGCTCCTGGAAGATCGTCCAGCCCTTGGCGTGCCAGAAGACGACGCCCGGCCCCTCCTCCTGGAAGTGGAACAGGTCCATCTCGCGGCCGAGGCGGCGGTGGTCGCGACGCTCGGCCTCCTCCAGACGGTGCAGGTAATCGTCGAGATCGGCCTGGGAGGCCCAGGCGGTCCCGTAGATGCGGGTCAGCATCGGGTTGTTCGAATCGCCCCGCCAGTAGGCGCCCGCGACCTTCATCAGCTTGAACGCGGTGCCGACCTTGGCGGTCGAGGTCATGTGCGGGCCGCGGCAGAGGTCGAACCAGTCACCCTGGCGGTAGATCTTCAGATCCTCGCCCGGCGGGATCGCGTCGACCAGCTCGACCTTGAATTTTTCGTCTTTGCCGGCGAACAGCGCCCGCACGTCCGCGCGCGTCCAGACTTCCTTGGTGAAGGGCGCATCGCGCGAGATAATCTCGCGCATCTTCGCCTCGATCTTCGGGAAGTCGTCGGGCGTGAACGGGGTCTCACGGTAGAAGTCGTAGTAGAAGCCGTTCTCGATCACCGGGCCGATCGTGACCTGCGTGTCCGGCCAGAGCGCCTGCACGGCCTCGGCGAGCACGTGGGCGCAATCGTGGCGGATCAGCTCCAGGCTGCGCGGGTCCGTCCGGTCGAGGAACTCGATGCGGGCGTCGCGGGCGATCGGGTCGTCGAGGTCGGCGACCGTGCCGTCGAGCGCCATGGCGACGGTCCGCTTGGCCAGCGACTTGGCGATGCCCTCGACCACGGCGCGGCCGGTGGTGCCGGCGGCGATCTCCCGCGTGTTGCCGTCGGGGAAGGTGAGAATCGGCATGGTTCAGGCTCTCCAGGCTCAGTCCTGCATACGCGGCAGGTAAGCGTCTTCGGGGTCCGTCTTGCGGGTCCGTCTTCGGGGGAGCGGCCGTGTAGACCGATTTTCCGGGCGAGGGAACAACGGTGCGGCGCATCTCCGCGCATCCCTGCCCCATCCGGCCTGCCCCGGCCTGTCCTCGGACATGGGTGATCGTCCCCGCGCGCCTGTTGCGCCGGGGGCATGGCCCAGGTGACGCGACGAGGGACGCGGGACGCCGCGGGAACCCTGTGTCGGCCATGATACGCGCGGGATCCGATCCCCGCGGCGCCCCGCGGCATCGACCGGGCGCCTCCCCCGGCCGGTGCCGTCTGTCTCGTCGCGGCGTCTTGCCGGCGCCCCGGTCCTGCGACTCCGTTTCAGCGGTCACCGGCGAGGGCGATGGCGGCTGAGAGCCACCGACGCGGGCGCCGCCCCGTCCCCGGATCCGCCCGGTCAGCCACCGCACGGACCCCCGAAGGACGCCCCGGGATCGCTCCCGAAGCGCCGTGGACAGGTGGCGGCTTATGGGCACAAAATAGGAACATTGTCAAGATCAACGCGCCGTGGGACGCCGCGACGCGTGCGGGTCAGGCGCGGGTCCCCTCGCCCGTGCGGGCTGCGCTGGTCACGCATCCGGGTCGGACACGGGCGCTGGCGGCCGAGCGCGACGCGCCCCCTCTCCCGTGTGGGAGAGGGTTGGGGTGAGGGGCACGACGCGTCAGGATCGAGCACGCGGTCGACGGGCGGGTCCGTCGCGCTTTCTGCGGAGGCCGCACATCCCTCACCCTGTCCCTCTCCCGCAGGGGAGAGGGGACCCGCGCCTCGTCCTCGAGCCGCGTTGCCGCGGCAGATGTGGGAATCCGTTAGGCCGCACGGGAGAGCGGGCGCATGGCGCCTTACCCGATCGGAAACGCCCGCGGTCCCGGTCGTTGCCGCACGATCGGGCGCGGTCCGGGAGCCGCCGTCCGAGCCGGGTCCCGGCCTGGTGGCGCGCCCAGATCCCGGATTCCGCCCGCGGCGCCCCGGGACGACGCGCATCCCACGAATGCCGGGGGCCGGGGCTGGAAGACGGCCCCGTCTGGCGACATGCTGGCGCGGCGCCTCCCCCGCCCGGACGGGCGGGCGGCCGGACACTCGGAACAGGGACAACCGCATGGCTGCGCGCATCGCCCTCCTCGGCCTCGGCGCGATGGGGCATCCCATCGCCCGCAACCTCGCGGCCAAGCGGGATTCCGACGCCGAGACGCTCGTCGCGATCGATTCCGATCCGGGGCGCCTCGCCGGCCTCGACGCGCCGGGCCTCGTCGCCACCACCGATCCCGGCCGGGCCGGCGGTGCCGACGTGCTGGTCCTGTGCCTGCCGAACGGCGACGCGGTCGAGGCGGCGCTGTTCGGCACCGACGCCCTGGCCGAGCGCCTCGCCCCGGGGGCGGTCGTGATCGATCTCAGCACCATCGCGCACGCCAAGGCCCTGGCGATCGGCCGCGCCGTGGCGGCGACCGGGCGGTCCTTCGTCGACGCGCCGGTCTCCGGCGCGCCGGCCGGCGCCGAGGCCGGGACGCTCACCGTGATGTGCGGCGGCGAGGCCGGGGCGGTGGCGCGGGTGCGTCCGCTGCTGGAGCGGATCGGCACCACCATCCTCCATATGGGGCCAGCCGGGTCCGGCCAGCTCACCAAGACGATCAACAACCTGCTCTACGACATCAACATCGCGGCGCTCGCCGAGGTGCTGCCCATGGCGGTGGCCATGGGGCTCGACCCGGATCAGGTCGCCGAGGTGGTCACCACGGGCACGAGCCGCAGCTACGCGGCGCAGTACTTCGTGCCGCGCATCCTGCAGGGGCGCTTCAACGAGGGCTACCCGATGGGGGCGGCCTACAAGGACCTCGTCGCCGCAGCGGCGATCGCGGCGGAGAACGGCTTCCCCATGCCGGTGACGGCGGCGGCCACCGCCACCTACCAGACCGCCCTGCGTCAGGGCCACGCCGACAGGGACAAGGGCGCGATGGTGCTTCCGTTCGAGGAATTGCTCGGGGTCAGGGTGCGGGGACGGCCGCGCTGAGCGCCGCAGCGCGGCTGGGCGTCCCCTATTCCGCGGGTTCCGTCTCCGGCACGGCGCCGCGTCCCGCGCGCACCGGCACCACCGGCGCATCGGCCCGCTGGAGCACCTCCAGGGCGGCATCGGCCTCCCGCTGGCGGTCCCAGAGCGCCGCGTAGACGCCGCCGGCCTCCAGCAGCTCCGCATGGGTGCCCCGCTCGACGATGCGGCCGTGGTCGAGGACCAGGATCGCGTCGGCGTTGACCACCGTCGACAGGCGATGGGCGATCACCAGGGTGGTGCGGCCGCGGCTGACCCGGTCCAAAGCCGCCTGGATCTCGGCCTCGGTGAAGGAATCGAGCGCCGAGGTCGCCTCGTCGAGCACCAGGATCGGTGGTGCCTTGAGGATCGTGCGGGCGATGGCGACCCGCTGCTTCTCGCCGCCCGAGAGCTTCAGGCCGCGTTCGCCCACCGGCGTGTCGTAGCCCTCCGGAAGGCTCGAGACGAAGCGGTCGATCTGGGCGAGCCGGGCCGCCTCGCGCAGCTCCGCGTCGGTGGCGTCGGCGCGGCCGTAGCGGATGTTGTAGCCGATCGTGTCGTTGAACAGCACCGTGTCCTGCGGGACCATGCCGATCGCCGCCCGGAGCGACGCCTGCGTCACCGCGGCGATATCCTGCCCGTCGACGCTGATCCGACCGGCCGACGGTTCGTAGAACCGGAACAGCAGGCGCGAGAGGGTGGACTTGCCCGCCCCTGACGGCCCGACCACCGCGACCGTCTGGCCCGCCGGGATCTCGAAGGAGACGCCGCGCAGGATCGGCCGCTCGGGATTATAGGCGAAGCGCACGTCCTCGAACCGCACCGTGCCGCCCGCCACCGCGAGGGGCGCGGCGCCCGGCCGGTCGGCGATCTCGGGATTCTGCCCAAGGATGCGGAACATGTCGTCGATGTCGATCAGCGCCTGTTTGATCTCCCGGTAGATCATCCCCATGAAGTTGAGCGGCATCGCGAGCTGCACCAGCATGGTGTTGGCGAGCACGAAGCCGCCGATCGTCGTGCGCCCGGCCAGGATGTCGCGCGCCGCGAGCCACATCACCACGGTCATGCCCAACGTGAAGATCGCCGCCTGCCCGGCATTGAGCACCGCCAGCGAGACGTAGGTCTGCGTCGAGGCCTTCTCGTACTTGGCCATCGAGACATCGTAGCGGGACGCCTCGCGGGCCTCCGCGCCGAAATACTTCACCGTCTCGTAGTTTAGCAGCGAATCGACCGCCTTGGTGTTGGCGTCCGTGTCGGACGCGTTCATCCGGCGGCGGATGGCGATCCGCCACTCGGTCGCCTTGTAGGTGAAGGCCAGGTAGGCCGCGACCGTCAGGAACGCGGTCGCCGCGTAGGTCCAGCTGAACTCGTAGGCCAGCACGCCGAGCACCAGCACGAACTCGACGATGGTCGGCACGAGCGTCAGCACCATCAGGCGCGACAATTCCTCGATGCCGGCGCGGCCGCGCTCCAGCACGCGGGTCAGGCCGCCGGTCTTGCGCTCCAGGTGGAAGCGCAGGGACAGCCGGTGCATGTGCTCGAAGGTCTGGAGCGCCAGCCGCCGGACCGCGTGCATTGCCACCTTGGCGAACAGCCCGTCGCGCATCTGGGTCAGCGCCGCCATGGCGATCCGCGAGACGCCGTAGAGGGCGATCAGCAGCATCGGCGCCGCGAGCAGCCCCGTGGGCACCGGCGCGTCCGTCCCGCCGACCGCCGCCACCAGCGCGTCGGTGATCCATTTGAAGGTGAACGGCGTCACCATGGTCACCAGCTTGGCC
The DNA here is from genome assembly GCF_054049775.1 of Methylobacterium sp. P5_C11. NCBI lineage: Bacteria > Pseudomonadati > Pseudomonadota > Alphaproteobacteria > Hyphomicrobiales > Methylobacteriaceae > Methylobacterium > Methylobacterium sp. P5_C11. The sequence goes on from NZ_JBFULS010000024.1 coordinate 83,187, forward strand.
GCCAGCAGCAGGCCGAAGGCCAGGAAGACCCGGCGCTGCAGGTCGGGCCGGCCATGAGGCCAGAGATGCGGCCAGAGCCGGCGGTAGGTGGCGATCAGGCCGGGGCGCTCGGCCGGGGGAAGCGGCCCGGCCTGAGGCACGGTCTTGTCGGTCATGCGGGTTCTGTCGGGAGGTGTGGTGAGCCCCGCATATAGGCCCGGGATCGCCCGGGATCACCCGCGCTGCGTGCAGAGCACCATCTCAGGCCCGCCAGAACGGCTTCGCGATCTCGGCGCGCAGGTCCCACGGCTCCAGGCCGGCATCCCGGGCCTGGTCGGGATGGAGCGCCGCGAGGGCGCGCCGGGTACGGATCCGCTGCAGCCAAGTCCGGACCAGGGATGGCCGGACCAGGGATGGCCGGAGCACGGCCGGGCGACGGGGGACGGAGGACGAAGACAGTGTGACGGCGGGCATCGCAGACGATCCGGTGGCGGGGATGCAGTCCGGCCGGGATTGCTGGCGGAGCATTGATCCGATACACATCTCGGATCAATCGAAACATTGAACTCGGAGCAATGATGCGCGCCGCGGATTACCGCTCCGTCGCCGACGCGATCGCGGCCGACATCGCGGCGGGCCGGCTGCGCCCCGGCGCGCGGCTGCCGCCGCAGCGCGACTTCGCCTACGCGCGGGGCATCGCGGTCTCGACGGCGAGCCGCGTCTACGCCGAACTGGCCCGCCGGGGGCTGGTGACCGGCGAGGTCGGGCGGGGCACCTATGTCCGCAGCGATCCGGGGCAGGCCGGCCTGCTCCGCCCGGAGCCGCCCGCCGCGGCCCTCGACCTGCAGCGGACCCATTCGCGGCTGCCGGAGCAGGAGGCCGTCCTGGCCGAGACCCTGGCGGCCCTGGCGCGCGGGGACGGCCAGATCGGCTTCAGCCAGTACGGGCCCGCCGGGACGCCCGGGGCGCAGGCCGTCGCGGCCGCGTTCCTGGCCCGCGACGGCTATGCCCCCGACCCGGCCGACATCCTATTCACCGGCAACGGCCGGCAGGCGCTGGCCGCGGCCCTGGCGGCCCTGGCGGCGCCCGGCGAGCGGATCGGCTGCGAGCCCCTGACCTACCCGGGTGTGAAGGGCATCGCGGCACGGCTCGGGATCACGCTGATCCCGCTGGCGATGGACGCCGAAGGGGTCTCTCCCGACGCGCTCCTCCAGGCCCACCGGGCGACGCCGCTGAGCGGCGTCTATCTCCAGCCGACCCTGCACAACCCCCTCGGCGCCACGATGGGGCCGGCGCGGCGGGCCGCCCTGGCGGAGGTCCTGGACCGGACCGGGCTGACCGCCATCGAGGACGCGGTCTACAGCTTCCTCGTCGAGGCGCCGCCGCTCGCCGGCCTCGTGCCCGACCGGGTGATCTTCGTGGACAGCCTGTCGAAGCGGGTGATGCCGGCGCTGACGGTCGGCCTGATCGCCGCGCCCCCTACCTTCACCGACCGGCTCGCGGCCTCCGTCCGCCAGGGGGCCTGGACGGTGCTCGGCCTGTCCCTCGCGGCCGGCATGCACTGGATGGCGGGGGGCTCGGCCGCGGCGCTGGCCGGGGCCAAGCGCCGGGACGCCACGGACCGGCAGGCCCTCGCCCGGGCAGCCTTGGCCGATCTGCGGGTGGTCGGCGATCTCCACGCCTACCACCTCTGGCTGGAACTGCCCGAGACCTGGCGGGCCGAGGCCTACGCGGCCGCGGCCCTGCGCCAGGGCATCGCCCTCCTCCCGGCCTCGGCCTTCGCGGTCCATCCCGGCCACGCGCCGAACGCCGTGCGCCTCGCCCTGGCGGCCCCGTCGCGGGACGACCTCGACCGGGCGCTGCGGACCCTGCGCCGCCTCGCCTTCGCGGGGGACGATCAGGTCGTGGAGTGACGGCGCTCAGCCGCGCTTGTCGACCGGCAGCACGAAGATCTGGCCCGGATAGATCAGGTCCGGATCGCGGATCTGGTTCTGGTTGGCGTCGTAGATCACCGTGTAGCGCTCGCCGCGGCCATAGGTGCGCTGGCTGATCCGCCAGAGGTTGTCGCCGCGGGTGATCCGGGCCGTGCTGATCTCGGGCACGAACACCGCCCCGGCCCGGACGGGACCCGCCGTCTCCGCCGCCAGATGGCTCGGGTCGGAGGCCGGGGGCGATCCCGCGGCGGTCCCGTCCCGGGCCGGGGCGTCGGCCCCGCTCCGGTGCGCCCCGTCCCGCATGCCGTTCGCGGCGGGCGGTGCCGATGCCGGCGCGGCGGCCTCCCCGGCGGCGACCTGCGCCGGCTCGGGCACCGAGAGGGGCACCTCGGCGCGGCCGGCGACCTTCCCGGTGGACGGATCGACCTGATCGATCCGCACCTGGTACTGGCCGGGCCTGATCCCGCGTCCGATCGTGAAGCTCGCCCGTCCGTCCGGCCCGATCTGGCCCGGGGCGATCAGCGTGTCGTTGAGGTAGAGCTGGATCTTCGCCCCCGGAGCGCCGGTCGCCGTCACGAACAGGCGGCCGCTCCCCTGCACGTCCACGCTGACGATCCGGGTCGGCGTCCCGCCTCGGGGCGCGGCGACCGCGCGGGTGTTGCCGTGTCCCGGCGATTGGGCCGCCGGTGCCGCATCGGCGACCCTGGCGCCCGCCGTCGTTTCCGGCGCCCCGGGCTGCGACAGCACCACGGTGGCGGCATCCGGGGCGGTCAGGGCCACGAGGGGCTGGCGGTCCCGGCCGGGGGCGACGTCCACCGCGACGCTCTGCTGCGACTCCGCCGCGCGCCCGTCCTTGCCGGTCATGCGCAGGCGGATCTCGCTCGCTCCCGCCGGCAGGGCCGGCGGGACGATGGCGAACTGCCCGTCCGCGTCGGCGGTCGCCCGGGCCACGGCCTTGCCGCCGACCAGCATCTCGATCGTGGAACCCGGCGCCCCGCGGCCGGCCACAACGGTGTCGCCGTTCGGCTCGACGCGGACGATGTCGAAGCGCGGCGCTTCGGTCGCGTCCGCCCGGGGCGCCTGCGGGCTCATGCCCGTCCCGCCCTGCGGCGCCGCGGGCGCGCCGTCGCGAGAAGGTTGCCCGCGCGTGGCCGTGTCGCCCGCCCCCGGCACCGGCCCGGATCCCGACCGGCCCGGCTTGTMGTCGCGGAAGTCGATGGACGGGTCGGCGCGGCCGGCGAGGGTGCCGGGATCGGCGAGGCTGCGCAGGTCGCCGCGCGGTGCGGTGGCCGCGGGCGTCTCCGCACCGGGCCGGCCGGTCAGCCGCCGCAGGGACTCGCCGCCGAACAGCGCCAGCACGAGTCCCAGTCCGCCGAGAAGGCCGGCGAGCGCCAGGGCGAGACTGCGCCGCACCTGTCCCGACATCGCCACGAAGGCCTCCCCTGATCCTGCCGCCGCCCGTCGGGCGGATCCCCGCCCACGCGAAAACCGTCGACGGCGCCGCCCATAATACCGTACATGGTGCCCACACCAAGCCGTCCTGCCGCCCAGGCGGGTGAATCCCGCGCGAATTCAGCACTTTGGCACGTGGAGTGCCGGGCGCGGGGCTCTGTCCGGACGGCTCGCAACGGACGCGCGAGGAGGGTGCCGGATGGCCCCGGTGAGGACAGTCTGTGTCTATTGCGGCTCCGGCTTCGGCCGTGATCCGGCCTTCCGCGAGGCCGCCGAGATCCTCGGGACCGCGGTCGCGCAGGCCGGGATGGGCCTCGTCTACGGCGGCGGCGATGTCGGCCTGATGGGCACGGTGGCGCGGGCGGCGCTCGCCGCCGGCGGCCACGTCACCGGCATCATCCCGGACTTCCTCCAGGCGCGCGAGCACATGCTGGCGGACATCCAGGAGACCGTGGTGGTGTCCGACATGCACACCCGCAAGCGCCTGATGTTCGAGCGCTCGGACGCGTTCGTGACCCTGCCGGGGGGCATCGGCACCCTCGAGGAGCTGGTCGAGCAGCTGACCTGGGCGCAGCTCGGGCGGCACCGGAAGCCGGTGGTGCTGGTCTCGGTGGCGGAGTTCTGGTCGCCGCTGCTCGCCCTGTTCGAGCACATGCGCGGCCACGGATTCATCCGCGAGGGCCTCGATCTCAGCTACCTCGTCGCCCGCGAGGCGGCCGAGGTGGTGCCGATGCTCCGCGAGGCCGGCCACGAGCCGGACCCCCAGGCCGAGACCATCGTCCGGCAGCGGATGTAGGCGGCTCCGCCGGCCCCGGCGCACCGCCGACCGCGCGGCGAGAGGATGTTCAGGATGCGCGCTTCGATCCTCGCGGCCCTGCCGCTCGCCGGCCTCGCCGGCGCGGCCGCGGCCGGCCCGTCGCCGGTCCTCCAGACCCTGGACTACGCCAACACCCGCTATTCGAACCTGACGCAGATCGATGCCGGCAATGTCGGCCGCCTGAAGGTCGCCTGGACCTTCTCGACCGGCGTGCTGCGCGGCCACGAGGGCGCGCCGATCGTGGTCGGGCACGTGATGGTCGTGCACACGCCCTTCCCCAACGTGGTCTACGCCCTCGACCTCGACCAGGGCGGGAAGATCCTGTGGCGCTACGCCCCGCGGCAGGACGCGGGCGTCATCGCCGTGATGTGCTGCGACACGGTCTCCCGCGGGCTGGCCTATGCGGACGGCCGGCTGTTCCTGCAGCAGGCCGACACCACCGTGGTGGCCCTCGATCCGGAGACCGGGCGGGTGCTGTGGTCGGTGAAGAACGGCGATCCGGGCCGGGGCGAGACCAACACCGCCACGGTCCTGCCGGTCCACGGCAAGCTCATCGTCGGGCTGGCGGGGGGCGAGTACGGGGCGCGCTGCCACGTCACCGCCTACGATCAGGCCAGCGGGAAACGCCTCTGGCGCGCCTACGCCACCGGGCCGGACGCCGACATGCTGGTCGATCCGGAGGCGACGACCGAGTTCGGGCGCCCGATCGGCACGGATTCCTCGCTCAAGAGCTGGGAGGGCGACCAGTGGCGGACCGGCGGTGCCTGCAGCTGGGGCTGGTTCTCGTATGACCCGGACCTGAACCTCGTCTATTACGGCACCGGCAATCCCGCGACCTGGAACCCGAACCAGCGCCCGGGCGACAACCGGTGGGCACAGGCGATCATCGCCCGCGACGCCGATACCGGCATCGCCCGCTGGGTCTACCAGATGACCCCACACGACCAGTGGGACTATGACGGCGTCAACGAGATGATCCTCACCGAGCAGGTGATCGACGGCCGCGCGCGGAAGGTGCTGACCCATTTCGACCGCAACGGCTTCGGCTACACCCTGGACCGGGCCACCGGCGCCTTGCTGGTGGCGGAGAAGTTCGACCCCACGGTCAACTGGGCCAGCCGGGTCGAGATGGATCCGGCCGCGCCGGGCTACGGCCGGCCGGTGGTCGACAGGCGCTACGCGCCGGGCGAGGCCGACGAGGACGAGACCACGAAAAACATCTGTCCCGGGGCGCTGGGCGCCAAGAACCAGCAGCCCGCGGCCTACTCGCCGCTGACCCGGCTGTTCTACGTGCCGACCAACCACATGTGCATGGATTACGAGGCGTTCCGGGTCACCTACACGCCCGGCCAGCCCTATGTCGGCGCGACGCTCACCCTGCACCCGCCGGAGGGCACCGACCGGACCGGGGCGTTCATCGCCTGGGACGGCGCGAAGGGCCGGATCGCCTGGACGATCCCGGAGCCGTTCTCGGTCTGGTCGGGGGCGCTCGCCACGGCGGGCAACGTGGTCTTCTACGGCACGCTGGAGGGCGCCCTGAAGGCGGTGGATGCCCGGGACGGGCACGAGCTCTACCGGTTCAAGACGCCGTCCGGCATCGTCGGCACCGTCACCACCTACCTGCACGCCGGGAAGCAGTACGTGGCGGTGCTCTCCGGGGTCGGCGGCTGGGCCGGGATCGGCCTGGCGGCCGGGCTCACCGACCCGGCCGACGGTTCGGGGGCGGTCGGCGGCTACGCGGCCCTGTCGCAGTACACCGCGCCGGGCGGGCAGCTCACGGTGTTCGAGCTGCCGGACCCGGCACCGCCGGCCGAGCACTGACGAAGTCCACGAAGGCGCGCAGCGGCGCCGGCAGGAGCCGCCGGCCCGGATAGTAGAGGAACGGCCCGGAGAAGGCCTGCCACCAGGGCTCCAGAACCGGCTCCAGGGCGCCGCTGTCGAGAAGCGGCCGAAGCCAGTCCTCGAACACGTGGATGATCCCGGTTCCCGCGACCGCGGCCGCGACCGCGAGGTCGCTGGCGCCGACCCGCACGATCAGCGGCCCGGACGGATCCACCCGGACGATGTCGCCGTCGCGCTCGAACTCCCAGGGCGCCGTCAGGGCGCCGCTCGGGAACCGGCCGAGCAGGCAGGCATGGTCCAGGAGGTCCCGCGGGTGGTCCGGCCGGCCGCGCCGGTCGAGATAGGCCGGCGACGCCGCGGTGGCGAAGCGCTGCCGCCGGGGGCCGATCGGCACGGCGATCATGTCGAGTTCCAGCCGCTCGTCGTAGCGGATGCCGGCGTCGCAGCCCGCCGCTAGCACGTCCACGAACCCGTCCTCGACCACCACCTCCAGGCGGATCTCCGGATAGGCCGCCAGGAAGGGCGGCACGAGCGCCGGCAGCACCAGCCGGGCCGCGCTCAGCGGCACGTTGAGCCGCAGCGTCCCGGCCGGCCGGTCGCGGAACCCGTTCACCACGTCGAGGGCGGACTCCACCTCGGCGAGCGCCGGCCCGAGCCGCTCCAGCAGGCGAGCGCCGGCCTCGGTCGGCGCGACGCTGCGGGTGGTGCGGTTCAGGAGGCGCACACCCAGGCTCGCCTCCAGCCGGCGCACGGCCTCGCTGAGGCTCGACGCGCTCGCACCGCCCGCGCGGGCGGCCTCGCGAAAGCCGCCGGCCCGCGCCACGGTCACGAAGGCGGCGAGGTCCGAGAGATCCTGGGTCATCGTTCGAGAATCCGCACGGCCCGTGCCGATTGTCACGACTTATCGGCCTAACCGGTGCGGTCTACATCCGGGCCGCCAACAGGAGATTTGCCATGTCCGCCACCACCACCGATATCACCCAGGCCGGCACGTTCCAGCTCGGTGACCGGACCGTGAAGCGGCTCGGCTACGGGGCCATGCAGCTCGCCGGACCCGGCGTGTTCGGGCCGCCCAGGGACCGCGCCGCCGCGGTCGCGGTGCTGCGCGCGGCGGTTGCCGCGGGCGTCGACCACATCGACACCAGCGACTTCTACGGGCCGCACGTCACCAACCGGATCATCCGGGAGGCGCTGCACCCCTATCCGGAGGATCTCGTGATCGTCACCAAGGTCGGCGCCAAGCGCGGGGCCGACGCGTCGTGGAACCCGGCCTTCTCGGCCGCGGACCTCACCCAGGCGGTCCACGACAACCTGCGCAACCTCGGCGTCGACGTCCTCGACGTGGTCAACCTGCGCCTGATGTTCGACATCCACGGCCCAGCAGAGGGGTCGATCGAGGCGCCGCTCACGGTGTTGGCGGATCTCCAGCGCCAGGGGCTGATCCGCCGGATCGGCCTGAGCAACGCCACGCGGCGTCAGGTCGCGGACGGGCGCCGGATCACGGACATCGTCTGCGTCCAGAACCAGTACAACCTCGCCCACCGGGGCGACGACGCCTTCATCGACGACCTCGCCGCGTCGGGCATCGCCTACGTGCCGTTCTTCCCGCTGGGCGGGTTCAGCCCGCTCCAGGCGGAGACCCTGTCCGAGGTGGCGGCGGGGCTCGGCGCGACGCCGATGCAGGCGGCGCTCGCGTGGCTGCTGCGCCGGTCGCCCAACATCCTGCTGATCCCGGGGACGTCGTCCCTCGGCCACCTGCGCGAGAACCTCGCGGCGGCGGAGCTTCGCCTGCCGGAGGAGGCCATGGCGGCGCTGGATCGGATCGGGGCGGCGTGAACGGTTTCCGTTCGGACGCTCAGGTCGCGGTATCCCTCCCCGTCATCACGAGCGGAGCGACGTGACCCAGGGCAGCGCGACGACGGTCGGCGTCGCGCCGTCTGGATTGCTTCGCTCCGCTCGCAAAGACGGCGATGCCGGAATGATCGACCCGACGCCTACTTCGCCGACATGCCGGCCAGCATCGGGCAGCCGCCTTCGCTCATCGGGCGGAACGCCTGCTCGGCCGGGATCGTCTCCAGCACCTTGTAGAGGTCCCACTCGCCCTTCGACTCGGACGGCGCCTTGGCCTCGAACAGGTACATCGGGTGGATCTTCCGCCCGTCCGGCCGGATCGTGCCCTTGCCGAACAGCGGGTCGTCGGTGGGCAGTTCCTTCATCTTGGCGACCACGGCGGCGCCGTCCTTGGCCGAGTGCAGGGCCGCCACCGCCTTCAGGTAGTGGAGCGTGCTGGCGTAGACGCCGGCCTGATAGGAGGTCGGCTTCTTGCCGGGCATGCGCTTCTCGAAGCGCTCCGCGAAGGCGCGGGTGCCGTCGTTGAGGTCCCAGTAGAACGAGGCCGTGAAGTCGAGCCCCTGCGCCACCTCCAGGCCCAGCGAGTGGATGTCGGTGATGGCGATGAGCAGGGCCGCGAGGGTCTGGCCGCCCTGGCGGACGCCGAATTCGTGCGCCTGCTTGATGGCGTTGGCGGCGTCGAGCCCGGCATCGGCGAGCCCGATCACCTGGGCGCCCGATCCTTGCGCCTGGAGCAGGAACGAGGAGAAGTCCGGGTTCGGGAACGGCGTGCGCACGCCCCCGACGACCGTGCCGCCGTTCTTCTCCACGACCGCCTTGGTGTCCCGCTCCAGGGCGAGGCCGAAGGCGTAGTCGGCGGTGATGAAGTACCAGCTCTTGCCGCCGCGCTTGAGGATGGCCTTGCCGGTGCCGTTGGCGAGCGCCGCGGTGTCGTAGGTCCAGTGCACGGTGTTGGGCGTGCAGGCCGAGCCGGTGAGGTCGGCGGTGCCGCCGCCCGAGTTGATGAAGGCCTTGTTCTTCTCCTTGGTGATCTGCGCGATGGCCAGCGCCACCGAGGAGGTCGGCACGTCGAACACCGCGTCGACGCCGTCGCGGTCGTACCATTGCCGGGTGATCGAGGCCCCGACATCCGGCTTGTTCTGGTGGTCGGCGGAGACGACCTCGACCTTCAGCCCATGTTCCTCCGGCTTGAAGTCCTCGACCGCCATGCGGGCGGCCACCACCGAGCCCTCGCCGGTGGAGTCGAAGTAGACCCCGGAGCGGTCGTTCAGCACGCCGATCTTCACCGGCACGAGGTCGGCCGCGAAGGCGGCACCGGCGCCGAGCGCGCACAGACTCCCGAGCAGCCGCGCGGCGCGGTGGCGGAGCGTCATGTCTCTCTCCCTGTTGTGTGAACGCGGCGGCGTTGATCGCGGCTCGCGGTCGTCCGGATGCAGCGTATCCGCGGAGGGACGCGGCCGGAACGGGCGCGCGTGAGGATGCCGGCGATCCGTCAGGGTCGCCCCGCCCCGCTCGAGGTGCCACCCCCGTCTTTGCGAGCGGAGCGAAGCAACCCAGCCGGCACCACGATCACGGATGTCCCGCTGCCCTGGGTCACGTCGCTGCGCTCGTGATGACGGGTGAGCGACGGCAATCGGACTCTCAACCGCCCCGCGGCGCCAATCCGAAGATCGCCCGCGCCTGATCGGGCGTGGCCGGCTCCCGGTCGATGTGGGCCAGCAGGCTCACGGCCTTCTCCACCAGGGCGGCGTTGCTCGGCGCGAGCGTGCCGCGGGACAGGTACAGGTTGTCCTCCAGCCCGACTCGGACGTTGCCGCCCATCCCGGCCGCCACCGCGAGGATCGGGAACTCCTCACGGCCGATGCCGAAGGCCGACCAGACCGCGTCCTCCGGCAGCCGGGCGCGCATCGCCACCAGGGCCTCCGGCGTCGCCGGCGCCCCCCAGGGGATGCCGAGGCAGATCTGGAACAGCGGCGGCCGCGCCAGGTGCCCCTCGGCGATCAGGTGCCGGGCCAGCTCGATCTGGCCGAGGTCGAACACCTCGATCTCGGGCTTCACGCCCGCGTCGCGGATGTGACCGGCCATCGCCCGCAGGTGCGCGGGGGTGTTGAGGAACAGGTGCTCGCCGAAATTCATCGTCGCGACGTCGAGGGTGCAGATCTCGGGCTTGAGGGCCGCCACGTGCCGGGTGCGGGCCTCCGGTCCCACGAAGGTGGTGCCCGGGCCGGCCACGGCCGGGTCGGGGTCGCCGGGCACGAACCGGCCCCCTGCCCCCGTGGTCAGGTTGAGGATCACGCTGTCGTTCTGGTCGCGGATCCGCTCCACCACCTCGCGGTAATGGGCGAGTTCCATGCTGGGGGCGGCGGTCTCGGGATCGCGGACGTGGATGTGGACCACGGCCGCCCCCGCGGCGGCGGCCTCGAGGGCCGACTGCGCGATGGCCTTCGGGCTCACCGGCACCGCCGGGTTCTTCCGCGGCGTGTCGAAGGAGCCCGTGAGGGCGCAGGTGATGACGGTGGTGCTCGACATGTGTGTCCTCCCCGGGCTCAGATGGCCCCGCCGTCGACCGTGAGGGTCTCGCCGGTGATGTAGGCGGCGCCCGCGCCCAGGAAGAAGATCGTCTCGGCGATGTCCTCCGGCCGGGACATGCGGCCGAGCATGGTGCGCCCCACGGTCGAGGCCTTGCGCTCCTCCGACCAGGGCTCGGTCCAGGGCGTGGCGACGAGGCCCGGCGCCACCGCGTTGACCCGCACGTCGGGCGCCAGCGCCCGGGCGAGGCTGCGGGTCAGGTTGATCAGCCCGGCCTTGCTGGCCGAGTAAGCCACCGACGAGCCGCGCCGGCCGAGCCCGGCCACCGAGGCGGTGTTGACGATGGCGCCGCGGCTCGCCTTGAGGGTCGCGGCCGCGGCCCGGGCGCAGCGGAACGGCCCGAGGAGGTTCGTCGCCAGGATCGTCTGCCAAAAGTCCTCGGTCATCGCGTCGAGGTCCTCGAAGGCGATCGGTGTGGTCGTGCCCGACGTCCCGGCATTGTTGACGAGCACGTCGAGGCCGCCGAGCCGGTCGATCCCGGCCGCCACCATCGCCTCGGCCTCGCCCGCCCGCGACACGTCGCCGGGCAGCGCGATCACCGAGAATCCGGCTCCGGCGAGCCGGGCGGCCTCGTCGGGGCCGCGGGCATCGTCGGGCAGGTGGTTCAGCGCCACCATGGCGCCGTTGCGGGCGAAGATCTCCACCGTCGCCAGCCCGATGCCCGACGAGGCCCCGGTGACGAGGACGCGCCGTCCCGACAGATCCGCTGCGATCATGATCCCTCCATCCGGCCGATCCCGGCCATCGCCGCCTTGAGCGCCAGGAGCTTGCGGTCGCGCTCGCGGAACAGCTCTTCCGGCGGCCGCCCGCCCCAGTCGAAATAGCCCTTGCCGGCCATCACCCCGGTCCGGCCCTCGGCGCAGAGGGCGTCGAGGGTCTCTGAGCGGGTCCGCGGGGGCGGCGGCGCGTAGCTACCGTTGGCCAGCGCCCGCTGGGTCAGCTCCAGGCCGGTGAAATCCGCCTTGGCGAGGTGGCCGAGGATCGGGATGCGTAAGGAGAGCCCGTGGATGATCGCGTCGTCGATGTCCTTCGGCGCGGCGACGCCCTCGTCGAGGAGGCGGAACACCTCGGCGCTGATCGCCTGCTGGATGCGGTTGGCGACGTAGCCCGGGATGAAGCGCTTCAGCACGATCGGGACCTGGCCCAGGCCGCGCACGAACTCGGCCATGGCGGCGACCACCGCCGGATCCGTCCCGGGTCCCGGCACCACGTCGACGAGGTCGACGATGTAGGGCGGCGTGTACCAGTGCAGGATCAGCGCCCGCGCCTGCCGGCGCTCCGGGATCAGCGGGAAGACGTCGAGGTAGCTGGTGTTGCTGGCGAGGATCGCGTCGGCCGCGCAGAGCCGGTCGAGCTCGGCGAAGAGCGCGCGCTTGGCCTCTGGGTTCTCGGTGATCGCATCGATCACGAGGCCCGCGCCGTCCACCGCGGCCTCGAGTTCCGCCTCGACCCGGACGGCGCGCGCCAGCCGGTCGGAATCCCAGCCTTCGGGGGCGGCGCCGGCCTCCCGCAGGGTCGCGAGGGCCGAGTCCATGAGGGCGGGCACCCGCGCGCGGGTTTCCGGTTGCGTGTCGGTGATCCGCACGCCGTGCCCGCCGAGCGCCAGCACCAGGGCGATGCCGTGCCCCATCAATCCGCCGCCGACGACCGCGATCTCGCCCATGCCGCACGCTCCCTATCCCTGCCCCGGGCTCCTCTCGCGGGAGTCCTCGGGTCTTGCTTCCGTCGCTCAGCCGCCGCGCTGGTCCCGGCGCATCATGAAGGCCAGCTTCTCGAACAGGCTGACATCCTGCTCGTTCTTGAGGAGCGCCCCGTGCAGCGGCGGGATCAGCTTGCGGCCGTCCTGCTCGCGCAGGGTCTCGGGGGCGATGTCCTCGGAGACGAGGAGCTTCAGCCAGTCGAGCAGCTCCGAGGTCGAGGGCTTCTTCTTGAGGCCCGGCACCTCGCGCATCGCCAGGAAGGTCCGCAGGGCCTCCTCGACGAGGCGGTGCTTGATGGCCGGATAGTGGACGTCGACGATGCGCTGCAGCGTCTCGGCGTCGGGGAACTTGATGTAGTGGAAGAAGCAGCGGCGCAGGAACGCGTCCGGCAGCTCCTTCTCGTTGTTCGACGTGATGATCACCACCGGCCGGCGCACGGCCTTCACGGTCTCGCCGGTCTCGTAGACGTGGAACTCCATCCGGTCGAGTTCGGTCAGCAGGTCGTTGGGGAACTCGATGTCGGCCTTGTCGATCTCGTCGATGAGCAGGACCGGGCGCTCGGGCGCGGTAAAGGCCTCCCAGAGCTTGCCGCGCCGGATGTAGTTGGAGATGTCCGAGACCCGCTTGTCGCCGAGCTGCGAGTCGCGCAGGCGCGAGACCGCGTCGTATTCATAGAGCCCCTGCTGCGCCTTCGTGGTCGACTTGATGTTCCAGACGATCAGCGGCGCGCCGAGCCCCTTGGCGATCTCCTCGGCCAGCACGGTCTTGCCGGTGCCGGGCTCGCCTTTCACGAGGAGCGGCCGTTCCAGGACCACGGCGGCGTTGACCGCCGCGGTGAGGTCGGGGGTCGCGACGTAGGTCTCGGTTCCGGAAAAGCGCATCATGGTCTCGGAGAGGTGGACTCGGGCCGACGGGTAACGCGGGGCGCGGGCGGCCCGCAAGCGCCGTCCCTGTCTGATCGACCCAGTCGGCTCCGGCTGATGCGCCCGCCGAATGGTCCGCGCCGTCATCACGAGCGAAGCGAAGTGACCCAGAGCAGCGGGACGTCCGGAGGCGTCGCGGCGCCCTGGATTGCTTCGCTTCGCTCGCAAGGACGGGACGGCGGAGCCTCAGGGGGAGCCAGCGTCAGCCCTTCTCGTGCCAGACGCAGTTCCGGGCCAGGATCTCGAGGTTCACGTCCGACTTCTGCGGCTGCGGCAGGGTCTTGCCGTCCATGGCGAGGTCGATCTTGATCTCGACCTGACCCTTCGCCTCGGCTGTGCGGCGGGAGAAGTAGCAGTATTGCTGGTAGGGCTGATCGGCGCTGTCCTTGAAGTTCCAGCCGGTCACGATCTGCCCGTCGAGGTAAGGAACCTGCTTGAACACCGTGAAGGTGGTGTTCACCGTCGCCTTCGAGGCCGGGGCCGCGTCGCTGCCGAGCTGCGCCTTGGTGGGGGTCGGCGAGGCGGCGGCGACCTTGGGCAGGCCCTCGAGCTTGAGGGTGTTGTCGGTCAGCGTGACCTCGCCCTTGGTCTTCAGCGTCACGTCCGAGAGCGCGGCCTGCATGGCGGCGGCGATCTTCTCGGCGGCGGTGTCGAACCGGTTCAAGGTCGCCCAGCCATAGGCCGCCGCCCCGATGCCGATGCCGGCGAGGCACGCGAAGGCGCCGAAGCCCAGAGCCCGGAACAGGAAGGCCCGGGCGGCGACGTAGCTCGAATCCGCCCGCAGGCGGGAATTCACCTGCTGGGCGAGGGCGATGTTCTCGGGGGTCCCGCTCGCGACGTAGTTCATGCGCCGGCTCCAGCGGCAGGGAGGGTCGAGCCCGGATGGGTCTGGTTCGGCAGCGCCTGCTGGCCCTGGGCCGGGCGGTTCATCGGGATCACCGCGCCCGACGCGTTGGCGGCCCGCGGCAGCATCGGCTCGGGGTTCGAGCGCAGGGCGTCGGCGATCGCGTCGAGCATGTAGGGGGCCGCCTCCGGGTTCACGGCGGCGCCGAGGTCGTCCTCGTCCATGAAGGTCCGGCGGGTCGAGACCGCGCAGAGCGCCAGGATCGTCGACGCGAAGGCCGCGCAGACCGCGGGCAGGAACACGAAGATCCGCAGGAAGGCGTGGACCTGGCTCTCGGTCACGTCGATCGGGTCGACGCCGTAGACCATGGCGGTGAAGGAGTGGAGCTGCGAGCGGTTGACCGCGTTGCGGTAGCCCTGCTCGGCATCGGCCACGCGCCGGTCGGCGGCGCCGGGATCGAGGGCGGCGCGCGCCTTGCGGGCCTCCTCCAGGTCCTTGATCATCCCGGCGCGGTCGGCCGACGCCTTGGCGACGCCCTGGGACAGGGCGGCGACGCGGGGGTCGGCCACGCATTTCAGGTTCTGGTACTTCCGGCCCTTGCTGTTGGTGCCGAACACCCGCTCGCAGCGCTGGGCCGGCAGACCGGCGAGCTGCTGGGCGTTGTCGGCGGAGCGCTTCTCGATCTGGTCGAGTTCGGACGTGTACTGGGCCACGCGCTCGTCCGCCGCCTTGATCCGGTCGCCGATCGTGGCGCGGTCGGCCTGGGCGTCCTTCAGGGCGGTCTTGGTCCGGGCCGCCTCCATCAGGCGGGGATGGAACATCATCTCGCCGAGCTGTGACACCGACTTGGTGGTCACGCCCGCCGCGAAGATGATGCCGAGCACGGCGAGGCCGCGCACGAAGTGCGAGCGCTGCGTGCGGGCCAGGATGCCGAGCGGCACGCGGCACAGCTCGACGGCGGCGTAGACCAGCGGCGCCAGCAGCATGAAGTAGAAGGCGTGCCAGTCGCCGTCGCTGTAGACGCCCGCGAACAGCCACGCGCCCCAGAGCGAGGCGCCGATCACCATGAACTCGACGAGGTACGCGATCGCCACGTAGCCCCACTTGATCCGGTAGCCCTTCTCGACGTGGCGCTGGTGGCGCCAGCGGTCCGATTCGAGCTTCCACTCGCGCTTCTCGCGGTCGAGATCGCGGCTGGGGAGCGCTGTCGGGCCGGAGAATATCGATTTGAGGGAGATCATCGGCCTCGTCGCATCCATCGGGTCCAGTCCCGGGTCCGGCCGGGCCGAGCTTAACCCCCGGTTTACTCGGGCGTGTATGGGCGCATTGTGCCGATTTTGAG
The DNA here is from genome assembly GCF_054049775.1 of Methylobacterium sp. P5_C11. Lineage (NCBI taxonomy): Bacteria > Pseudomonadati > Pseudomonadota > Alphaproteobacteria > Hyphomicrobiales > Methylobacteriaceae > Methylobacterium > Methylobacterium sp. P5_C11. Next base: position 98,460 of record NZ_JBFULS010000024.1, read on the forward strand.
CCGGGTTGCACGCACCCGCCGGACACATCCGCCGCGCGATCGCCCGCGGCATCGCCCGGGTGACGTAAATGTCTCACCCGATCGACGTATCCGGCTTGTGTCGGAGCGCACCTGCGCCGGCCCGTTCCGGGCCTGAAAGCGGTTGCCCGCAGCACAGCGACGACCCATGATCGCGAAGCCGTGATCGGCGCCCCCCACAGCCCCGAGAGACGAGGTTCGATCCGCCGCCGATGCCAGAGGTCCACGCCGGCTCCTACAAGGAAGCGATCCTGTTCCTCGTCACGGCGGGCATCGTCGTGCCGCTGTTCCATCGCCTGCGGATCTCGCCGGTGCTCGGCTTCATCGGCGCCGGCGCCCTTCTGGGGCCGTTCGGTCTTGGCCGCCTGGCTGATGCCCACCCCTACGTGCACCTCTTCACCATCGGCAACCGGGCCGAGATCGCGCACCTCGCCGAGTTCGGTGTGATCTTCCTGATGTTCATGATCGGGATCGAGCTGTCCTGGGAGCGCCTGCGGGTGCTGCGCCGGCTGGTCTTCGGCCTCGGGTCCCTGCAGGTCGGCTGCTCCGCGCTGATCCTCGGGGCGATCCTGTACGGGCTCAGCGTGCCGCTCACCGGCGCGGCGATCGTCGGCATCGGCCTCGCCCTGTCGTCCACCGCCGTGGTGCTGCCGGTGCTGGCCGAGCAGAAGCGGCTCAACGCGCCCACCGGCCGGACCAGCTTCGCGGTCCTGCTGTTCCAGGATCTGGCGGTGGCGCCGGTCCTGTTCGCCATCGCGGTGCTCGGCCGCGACGACGGCGGCGACAAGGGCTGGGCGCTGGCCATGGCGCTCGGCCAGGCCGCCATCGCGCTGGTCCTGATCGTGGTCGCGGGCCGCCTCGCCCTGCGCCCGCTGTTCCAGCTGGTGGCGCGCACGCGCTCCACCGAGCTGTTCATGGCCGCCTGCCTGCTGGTCATCGTCGGCACGGCGCTGACCGCGGCGGCGAGCGGCCTGTCGATGACGCTCGGCGCCTTCGTGGCCGGCCTGCTCCTCGCCGAGACCGAGTACCGGCGGGCGATCGAGGCGACGATCGACCCGTTCAAGGGCCTGCTGCTCGGCGTGTTCTTCGTCTCGGTGGGCATGAACCTCGATCCGGCCCAGCTCATGGCGAGCCCCGGCGCGATCCTCGGCCTGTCCCTGGCCCTGGTCCTGATCAAGGCCGCCGTGGTGATGATGGCGGCCCCCGTCCTGAAGATCCCCCGGCCCGTGGCCCTGGAGACGGCGCTGCTGCTCGGGCCGGGCGGCGAATTCGCCTACGTGCTGATCGGCGGCGCCATGGCCACCGGGCTGGTGCCCGAGGAGGTCGGGGCCGCCGCCCTGGTGGTGACCACCGTCACGATGATCATGATCCCGGCGCTGGCCGCGATCGGCCGGCGGCTCAAGCTGCGCGCCACCGCCCACGCCCAGGCGGCCACCAAGGCCGAGCCGCTGCCGGAGCGGTTGGAGAACCGGGTGATCGTCGCGGGCTTCGGCCGGGTCGGCCGCCAGGTCGGCGAGATGCTGGAGCGGCACAAGATTCCGTACATCGCCCTGGATTCCGACGCGGCCCGGGTCGCCGAGCAGCGGCGCTCCGGGGCGCCGGTCTATTTCGGCGACAGCGGCAACACCGAGATCCTGCGCCGCTGCGACATCGCCACGGCCCGGGCTCTGGTGGTCACCCTGGACAACCCGCGCGCCGTCGAGGCGGCGGTGACGGCCGCCCGTGCCGAGCGCCCGGACCTGACCATCGTCGCCCGCGCGCGCGACGCCCGCCACGCCTCATCGCTCTACGAACTCGGCGTCGACGACGCGGTCCCGGAGACGATCGAGGCCTCGCTGCAACTGTCGGAGGCGGTGCTGGTGGATGTCGGCGTCCCGATGGGGCTCGTCATCGCCTCGATCCACGAGCGCCGGGACGAGTACCGCGCCCTGCTGAAGAAGCGCGAGAACGAGGCGAAGCCGATCTTCCGGGCGCGCCGGACCGTCGGCAAGGCCCTGGCCAAGCCCCCCGCCAAGCGGGAGCCCGAGCGGCAGGAGGCGGCCGGCCAGGAGGCGTGAGGGCGGCCTTCCGCGGTCGCCGCCGGAGCGCCGCGACGCGCGCGGCCGCGATGGTTCGCGGCCCGGCAGGAGCGGCGCGATCGCGCGCGGGGCCGACCCGACCGTCCCCGCGTCGTTCAGATCCCGCCTAGCGGACGGCCTCGAGGCTGTCCGGGCGGTCCCGCGATCGAAAAGGCAATTCGGGCGCGGCCCGCGGAAGAGCGATGTCTTCTCCTGCGCGAAGGGCCTGCCGGCCGGGGCCGTGATCAACGCTGCACCCCTGTCGGTCGGATTCCAAATCCCTCAGCGGCCCCAGCGCCGGCCGGCCTGCCGCCGCCGCGCGCGGGTGACGCACTACGTCTGATCACATCTGCGTGATATCTGGTTTGTCCGTTTAGTATTATATTCGATGACGGAATTCATCTTGCAGGGATCTGATGCTGGAATTCGATCGGGGGCGGCCGACGCGGTTCAGCAAATACAATCGATGCGTTGTTCCGATCGATTGTATTTATATTGATTTGAGGGCGAGATTTGCACTTTGATGAGAAGGGCTATTCGATTCTAGGGGTACGTCAGCTGCCAATATCGAACCGGTCAGCGGGAGACCGGGCAGCCGGGGCTCGGGTAGGCGGCGATGGGCGACAGGCAGGAATGGGATCACGGCGGCAAACACGACCGCATCATCGCTCGGCACGCGACCTTCAGCATGAGCACCGACGACGTGCCGCGGCATGCCAGCTTCGAATACTGGGAACATGCCTGCCGAAACGCCGTCGGCCTATTCGAATTCGTCGATTATGTGCGGAAAGGTTTCCGCGCTGGGCTGGACATGTTCGCGATCGACACCATCAAGGTGTGCCACTATTCCGGCGTCGCCCACACTATGGAGCGGCGGAAAAGTCATCTCCGGTCGTCGGATACGGATGATTACAACATCATCCTCGGATCGCGGCGGACCTGGAACTTCGCGCAAGGCCGCTACCAAGAGGCCGTTTCGGGCGGCATCTCGCTCATCGACAATGCCCAGCCCTACGTGGGGGCTCACCCCGAGGGGCTCGACGTTGTCAGCTTCCTCATCCCGCGCGCGATCCTGGACCGGGCTCTTGGACCGAGCCGCCACGCCGTCGGATCGTCGATCACCACCGCGCAGACGAGCTTCCCGATCGTCGCGGGGTATCTTCATTCCCTCGTCGAGCACGGCGCACTGCTCGATCCTGCCCGTCAGGCGCGCATGGCCTCGGTCGCCGTCGAACTCCTCGCGGCGGGTTTCGCCGAGCGGCTGGCGGTCGATCTGCCCCGGTCCCTCAGTGGAGCCGCGATCCTGTGCCGGGCGCAGGCCTTCATCACCGAGCACATCGGCGTCGAGGGCCTTTCGATCAACGATGTCGCGGCCGCCCTCAACATCTCGGTCCGCCGGATTCAGGAAGTGGCCAGCGCGGAGAACGTCGCGCTCATGGACTGGATGTGGGAGCGCCGTCTGCAACTGGCGCGCGCCAAGCTCGCCGATCCGACCAACGGCGTCGTGCCGATCGGGCTCAACGCGTATCAATGCGGGTTCGCCAGCCAGGCCCACTTCTCCCGCCGCTTCAAGGAGCGCTTCGGGCAGACGCCGACCGAGTTCAAAGTGTTGGCCGTCTTCCAGCGGCAGCGGCATTGAGGGACCTCTGCGACCGCCGGCGCGCCGTGGGCGCCGGCGATGCGTCCGCATTCCGCCGCTCAGATCAGGACGGGATGCGCATCCTCGTGCTTGGCCTGCCGCGCCACGCGGCTGCGGGGGGCCGGCTCGAACCCGTCGGCGAAGCTGCAGCGGTAGACCAGTTCGTCGGCTGGCCCGAGGCCGGTGACCAGGGGCACCGTCACGGTGTCGCCGGAGAAGCGCCAGCCGCGGGCGCCCTTGTCCCAGTACAGCCAGACCGTACCCGGATACCCGCGAAGGGTGAAGACCGCGGCCTTGCGCGACAGGGCCTGCACCGCCCGCGGGGCGTACATGCCCTTGTCGCGATACGCGTCCCGGGTCGCTTCCGGCTGGCGATCCATGAAGGTGTTGCGCACCAGCTGAATCGTCGCCCCCGGCTTCCCGAGAAACCGCTTGAATTCCGTCAGATTCCGCAGGATGACCGCCATCGCAGGTCTCCTCGCTAGCCCGGTGTGGGCCGCGTCGCCGCGTCCGCACACACTCGATGTGACGAGTTGAGCGATTCCCATGACCGATTGAGTGACTGCACGAGGCTTGTCCGGTCACATATCAACAGATTCGACGACTTATACCCAGGTTATGAGTCCCATCGGCGTGCGGAGACTCGCTCAGCCCCCGGAATCCGCGGCTTCGACAGCACTGAATCTTGTCGGCCATCGCCGAAGACTCGACATCGGCCGGTGAAAGTCCCGCTCCGCTTGGCGCGGACCGGACCGATTCGTGCGGGCTTGACCCGGGCGCGCGGCTGGCGCGTTCTCCCGGCATGCTGCTGCAGTTCTTCACGGCCCTCCGGGACGCCAAGGTCCCCGTCTCCCTGAAGGAGTACCTGACGCTGCTCGGCGCCCTCGACCGGGGCCTCGCCGGGCACGACGTCGAGGCGTTCTACTTCCTGTCGCGGACGGCGCTCGTGAAGGACGAGGCGCATCTCGACCGGTTCGACCGGGTGTTCGGCACCGTGTTCAAGGGTCTGGAAAGCCTCGGCGCGGCGGTGGAGCCCACGGCCATCCCCGAGGAGTGGCTGCGGAAGCTCGCCGAGAAGTACCTGACCGAGGCCGAGAAGGCGGAGTTGAAGGCGCTCGGCTGGGACAGTCTGTTCGAGACCCTGAAGCAGCGCCTCGCCGAGCAGAAGGGGCGCCACCAGGGCGGCTCGAAATGGATCGGCACCGGCGGGACCTCGCCCTTCGGCGCCTACGGCTACAATCCCGAGGGGATCCGCATCGGCCAGGACGGCAACCGGAACTTCCGGGCGGTGAAGGTCTGGGACAAGCGCGAGTTCAAGGATCTCGACGACGACCGGGAGATCGGCGCGCGCACCATGCGCCTGGCGCTCCGGCGCCTGCGCTGCTTCGCCCGGACGGGGGCGGCCGAGGAGCTCGACCTCGACGGCACGATCCGCGCGAGCGCCCGCCAGGGCTACATCGACGTGAAGCTGCGGCCGGAGCGGCGCAATGCCGTGAAGGTGCTGCTGTTCCTGGACGTCGGCGGCTCGATGGACTGGCACATCGAGCAGGCCGAGGCGCTGTTCTCGGCGGCGCGCTCCGAGTTCAAGCACCTCGCGCACTACTACTTCCACAACTGTCCCTACGAGGCGGTCTGGACCGAGAACCGGCGGCGGCACGAGGCGAAGACGCCGCTCCTCGACGTGATCCGCACCTACGGCAGCGACTACCGGGTGGTCTTCGTGGGCGACGCCTCGATGAGCCCCTACGAGATCGCCACCCCCGGCGGCTCGGTCGAGCACTGGAACGAAGAGGCCGGCGCCGTCTGGATGCAGCGGCTCCTCGACCATTTCCCCAAGGTGGCGTGGCTGAACCCTGTGCCCGAGACCCACTGGGGCTACACCCAGTCGATCGGCATGATGCAGCGGCTGGTGGCGGGCCGGATGTTCCCCCTCACCCTGGACGGGCTGGACGCGGCGGCGCGGGCGCTCGTGCGGTGAGCGACAGGGTCACCGCATCACGGCATGGTGCGCTCCGACCCGCCGCTGCCGTCTTCGCGAGCGCAGCGAAGCAATCCAGCGGCGCTGCGCACATCAAGGTTGCGCTACCCTGGGTCGCTTCGCTGCGCTCGCGATGACGGCTGAGAGGGAGACGCCGGGAACGCCTTGAAGTGACGCCGGCTCAGCCCTGCTGGGACGGCGTCGTCACCACGAGGCCGTCGAGGTCCGGGGTGATCTTGATCTGGCAGGACAGGCGGGAATTCTCGCGCACGTCGCTGGCGAAATCGAGCATGTCCTGCTCCATGTCCTGGGCCTTGCCGACCACCTCGATCCACGCGTCGGCGACGTAGACGTGGCAGGTGGCGCAGGCGCAGGCGCCCCCGCATTCCGCGTCGATGCCCGGCACGTTGTTGCGCAGAGCCGTCTCCATCACGGTCGCGCCGACGCTGCCTTCGACGGTTCTTTCCGTCCCGGCGTGGTCGACGTAGGTGATCTTGGGCATGCTGGGGGCTCCGGGCTCGCGTCGGGCGCAATCTGTCCGACGGGCGGCGTGCCTGCTTGGCGGCAGAGACCGCGGAATGCAAGCGCGGCGGTAGGCGCCCGTCGCGGATCGATCGCCGCATCGCGTGGGGCCGGCCCGGGCGGCCTGTCAGGCCGGCCCGCCCGCGATCTCGGACAGCGCCGCCGCGACCGCCGCGGCGAGGTCGTCCAGGGGTGGCATCCCTCCGTCCCGCAGGCGCCGCTCGGCGGCGTCCGCCAGGCCCCAGACCCGCTCGGCCCCGACGCCCGCGGCCGAGCCCTTCAGGGTGTGGGCGAGGTCGGCGCGCTGATCGGGCGGCAGGGCCGGGTCGGTGAGACGGGGCAGGATGGCGCGGCACTGGCCGGCGAACAGCGCCAGAACCTCGCGGGCGAGGTCAGCGTCCCCGCCGGTCTGGGCGTCGAGGGCCGCGAGGTCGATGGCCTGCATGCGTGAGGTCCCGGGATCGGTGTTCTTCGGGGATTGCTGGGCTGATCCACACGATTCAACCGCTGATTCGTCGCCCGGGGATCGCGCCGGACCCCTTCCCTGCGGCAGGATGGAAGAGGCGGCGAGCGGCGGGCTCGGTAACCATTCGGTTAACGTTTTCTGGGGCCGGCCGATGGCTCGGGTATCGACAGTCGGTGCCTGGGTCTAATCTTCGATGGTAAACGGGGTGTTGCGTCTCCGGCATCAGCCTCCCCAGGTGCCGGTGAGCCCGTGTAACGAGGCGTTGAATGGCGATCGAGAAGAAGCTGAAGGACCCGGCCGAGGCCGCGCTCTCTGCGATCGAGCAGGCGCTGAACCTCGACGCCCTGACGCCGACCGGCACCGATGGCCGCGCCGAGCCGCGCCTGCCCGATGTCGGCGACGCCGAGCCGCTGCTCGACGGCGGCCTCGATGCCGCCGGGCGGACCATGCCGCCGCGCCTCGACCCGCCCCTCGCCTCCGACCTGCCGCCGCCGGGCCTGGACCGCCCGCGCCGGGAAGGCGGCCTCCTGCCCCCCGACCGTTCTCTGGTGGCCAACGACGACCGGCGCAACATCGGCATCCTGCAGCAGACCCTGCGGGTGCGCTCCTCGCCCAAGCCCTATCTCTTCGCCCTCGCCGCCGGGGCCGTCTGGATCGGCGCCCTGGCGCTGATCGCGTGGTCGAAATCCGACGGCGACCTGCGCGCCGTCGTCTCGGGGCTCTCGGCCCTGCAGGCGAGCGTCGGCGCGGCGGCCCTGTTCGGCCCCGTGGTGCTGTTCGTGATCGCCGCCATGCTGGCGGTGCGCGCCCAGGAAATGCGCCTCGTCGCCCGCGCGGTCGGCGAGGTCGCGGTGCGTCTCGCCGAGCCCGAGAGCTTCTCCACCGACGCGGTCCTGACCATGTCGCAGACCGTGCGCCGCGAGGTTGCGGCGGTGGGCGACGGCGTCGAGCGGGCGCTCGCCCGGGCCGGCGAGCTGGAGACCCTCGTGCGGGGCGAGATCGCCACCCTGGAGCGGGCCTATTCCGACAACGAGATCCGCATCCGCTCCCTCGTGGACGAGCTGGTGGCCCAGCGCGAGGCGATCGTCACCAACGCCGAGCGGGTGCGCAGCGCCATCACCGGGTCGCACCAGAGCCTGAGCCAGGACCTGGAGGGCGCCTCCGACCGGATCGTCTCCGCGGTGACCGGTGCGGGCGAGCGCGTGACCGGTGCCCTGGAGACCCGCGGCGCCGCGATCACCGCCTCCCTGGGCGAGGCCGGCGACCGGGTGGTCAACCTGATGACCGCCCGCGGCAGCGACCTGATCGACAATCTCGCGGCCACCAGCCAGGAGGTGCGCGGCGGGTTCCAGGAGATCGGCGAGACCCTGACCCGCGCCTTCGAGAGCCGCGCCGGCGAGGCGACCGGCGCCTTCCAGGCCGTCGGCAGCGCCCTGGCCGACCGCCTGTCCGAGAATGCCGGCACCCTCACCCGGAGCCTCGAGGAGACGGGCACGCGGGTCGGCGAAGCCCTGGCGCATCAGGCCGGCACGGTGCGCGAGAGCTTCGAGCGCTCGGTCACGGGGCTGGAATCCGTCTTCCTGTCGCGGGGCTCGGAGCTGACCGAGCGCTTCGGCGCGATGGGGGCCGAGATCACCGCCCGCTTCGCCGATACGGGTTCGGCCCTTACCCAGGACATCGCCGGCCGCGGGCTGGCGCTGCGCGCCGAGATCGAGAGCGCGGGCCTGTCGGTCGCCGAGACGATCGAGGATCGCGGACGCGACGCCCAGGCCGCCCTGGCACTGGCGGCCGGCGGCGCCGGCGAGGCCCTGACGAACCGCGCCCATGCGGTGCGCGACGACCTCCTCGGCACGGCCGAGCGGATCGCCGAGGCTCTCGCCGAGCGCGGCGGTTCCCTCGCCGACCGGATGGACGGCATCGCGGCGCGCCTGGACGAGACCGTGACGGTCCGCGCCGCCGACCTGGAAACCCGGGTGGCGGCGGCGGCCGAGCAGGCCGGCGGCAGCATCGCGCACCGCACCGAAACGGTCGCGGCGCGCCTGGAGGCCGCCTTCACGGCGCTCGGCCAGGGTTTCGAGACGGGTGCCTCCTCCGCGGTCCAGTCGCTGCGGGGCACCGTCGAGGGCCTGTCGGGCGAGATCGACGGCCGCACCGCCGAGGCGGTCGCGGCTCTCCAGCGCGGGGCCGAGGCGGCCACCGCCGCCCTGCGCGGCACGACCGAGGAAGCCACCGGCGCGGTCGAGGCCCGGACCCTCGAGGCCGTTCGGGTGTTCGAGCGCCGGGTCGCGGATTCCGCCGCCGCCCTGTCGGCGCGGACCGAGGAGGCGGCCGCCGCGCTGCGGACCGCCGCCGATCAGGCGGGCAACGCCGCCGAGACGCAGACGCGGGATGCCGCCGCYCGGCTCGCCGGCGCCCTGGAGACCCTGCGCAACGCCTCCGCCGAGGTCACCGGCGCCGTCGAGGCCGAGACCGCGATCCTCACGACCCGGTTCCGCGACGTCGCGGACCGCGCCGGCACCGAACTCGGCGCCCGCGGCACGGCCGCCGTCTCGGCGGTCCGCGCCGCCCTCGACGACCTCAACCGCGAACTCGCCGCCCGGACCGGCGACGCCACCGGCCGCCTCGCCGAGGCCGCCCGCGCGATCTCGGCCGATCTCGCCGCCCAGATCGGCGAGATGGAAGCGGCCTTCGGCGCGCACGGCCAGAGCGTCGCCCAGTTGCTCGCCAGCCACGCCGACGAGACCCAGGCCCGGATCAGCGGCACCGGCCGCGACATCGTGCTCGCGGTGGCGAGCCAGGGCGCCCGCATCGCCGACACCCTCAGCCAGACCGGCGCGAGCTTCGCCGAGACCGCCGACGGCCGGGTCCGCGCGATCGACGAGACGCTGGGCAGCCGCCTCGCCGCCCTGCAGGAGACCATCGCCCGCGGCGACATCCTGGCCGACCGGATCGGCCGCGACACCGCCGCCCTCGGCGAGACGGTCGGCGCCCGCCTGGAGGAGATGGACAGGCTCCTCACCGGCAAGGGCGAGGCCGTCGCCGAGACGATCGCCGCCCGGGCGCGGGAGGCCGGCAGCCTGATCGAGACCCATCTCGGGGGCCTGGAGACGCGCTCCGCGGAACGCGCCGCCGAGATCGCCGCCGCCGTGGCGGCGCTTGTCAGCCAGATCGACGGTCATTTCGGCAGCCGCACCAGCGCCGTGGACGACGCGCTGCGCGCCCGGACCGACGAGATGGCGCGGGTCATGACCGAGGGGCATCGCGGCCTGATGGAAATGCTGGAGGGCCGCACCTCCGGGCTCGGCCAGGACATCGCCCGGCACACGGGCGAGATCGCCCGCCGGATCGAGGAGAGCGCCGTCCATTTCGACACCGGCGTCATCGGCCGCCTGCAGGCGATCGCCGAGACCCTTGACGCGCGCGCCCGCCTCGTGGACGAGAGCTTCGGCGTGCAGGCCTTCGAGGCGATCCGCCTCATCGAGGCGCGCACCCGCGCGGTGGACGAGGAACTGGCCGGGCGGACCCGCGACCTCGTGGGGATGATCGCCGACCGGACCGGCGGCCTCGAAGGCGCCATGGCCGAGCGCGTCCGCGCCCTCACCGGCACCATCGAGGAGGCGACCCGCGGCCTCGAGGCTGCCCTGGCGAACCGTGCGGAGTCCCTGGTCCGTCTGGTGGACGAGCGCACCGAGACCGCCGACGCGGCGCTGACCGCCCGCACCGACGCCGTCCACGCCGCCTTCGCGGAGCGGGCCGACCGCCTCGGCCACCTGATCGACGCGCGCATCGCCACCATGTCGGGCGAGCTCGACGAGAAGGGCCGCGCCGTGTTCGGGGCGATCGGCGGCCGGATCACCGAGCTGGCCCGCCTGCTCGATCGCGGCGGCTCCTCGCTCGCCGAACTCATCGACCAGCGCGGCGAGAGCGTGCTCGCCAAGCTCCAGCAGACCATCGCGGATGCCGAGCGGATGCTCGATGCCGGCGAGGGCCGCCTGGGCCACACCCTGTCGAGCCGCACCGCCGACATCAGCGGCCTGCTCGACGACGGCGTACGCTCGGTCCACACCCTGCTGGACGACCGGACCAACCAGATCCGCGTGATGCTGGACGAGCACGCCGGCACCCTGGCCTCCACCCTCGACGGCCGCATGGAGCCGATCCACGCGGCGCTGGACGGCCGCGGGCAGGCGCTGGTCGCCGCCCTGGAGGGCGCGTTCGGCTCCGCCACCGGCGCGCTCGACGACCGCACCCGCCAGCTCGGCGGCCTGTTCGACGAGCGCCTCGGCCATCTCGAGACTCTGGTCGAGGGCCGCGGCACCCGCCTCGCCGACACCCTCGCCGCCCGCGCCCAGACCCTGCGCACCCTGTTCGAGGAGGCTCATACGGCCCTCGACGGCGTGGTCGAGGGCGGCGGCGGCCGCTTCGCCGCCACGGTCGATGCCCGCATCCAGTCGCTGCGTGCGGTGCTGGAGGAGGCCCCCGCCGCCGTCTCGGCTCTGGTGGAGACCCGCGAGCGCCAGCTCGCCGCGAGCCTCGACGCCCGCACGCAGCGCCTCCACACCCTGTTCGAGGAGGCCCAGGCCGGCCTGCGCGACCTCGTCGAAGGACGCGGCCAGGAAGTCGCCGACGCCATCGCGGCCCGCACCGAGGGCCTGCGCACGACCCTCGACGCGGCGCCCGCCCAGATGGCGGACCTGCTCGACGGCCGCCTCTCCGACCTCCAGGGCCTGTTCGAGCGGGCGCAGGGCGAGATCGACCGCCTCGTGGATACCCGCGGCCGCCAGATCGCCGGGACGATCGAGCACCGCACCCAGGCGCTCCAGGCGACCATCGAGGGGGTGAACCCGGCCATCGCCGGCCTGCTCGAGGAGCGTGAGAACCGCCTCGCCGAAACCCTCAAGGAGCGGACGGGCGAACTCCAGACCCTGTTCGACCGGGTGCAGAACCGCCTCGGCGCCCTGGTCGAGGGCACCGGCCGCGACGTGTCCGAGCGGGTCGACGCGCGCATCGAGACCCTGCGCTCGACCTTCGAGCAGGCACGCGCGTCCATCGAGGGGCTTCTTGAGGACCGCGGCCAGGCCCTGGTGGCGGCGGCCGAGGACCGGACCGGCGCCCTGGTGGAGGTCTTCGATACCCGGCTGCGCGCGCTCGACGGTGCCGTCGAGGGCCGGACGGGCGCCCTGGTCGAGGCGTTCGACGCCCGCCTGCGCGCCCTCGATGGCGCCGTAGAGGGTCGCACCGGTGCCCTGGTCGAGACCTTCGACGCCCGGCTGCGGGAGCTGGACGGCGTGGTCGAGGGCCGCACCGCGGCCCTGGCGCAGGCCGTCGAGGCGCAGAGCGAGGCCCTGGCCCGCGGCGTCGATGCCCGCGCCGACGCCTTCACGCAGCGCATCGACAGCCGCATGCGGCTGTTCGCGACCCTGGTAGCGCAGCGCGCCGACACCCTGGCCACCGCCTTCGACGACCGCCACGACGCCTTCGCGGGCCTCATGGATGAGCGCACGGCGTCCCTGGTCGCCGCCCTCGACGAGCGGGCCCGCGCCCATGCCGAGCAGGTCGAGGCCCACAACGCCGCGCTGGCCGAGACGCTCAGCCGCCGCGAGGCCGCGCTCGCCGGCCTGATCGACGCCCGCACCGAGGCCCTCGGGGCCGGGTTCGAGCGCCGCGCCACGGCGCTCGGCGCCCTGGTGGATGCCCGCGGCGAGGCCCTGTCCCGCCGCCTCGCCGAGAGTGCCGAGACCCTGGTGCGCGCCATCGAGGAGCGCGGCGGCGCGCTGCTCGCCAGCGTCGAGGGCAGCGGCCGCGCCGTCGGCGATAGCCTGGAGGGCCATGTCGAACGCCTGCGCGGCGCCATCGACGGGCCGATGATGGACCTGTCGCGCGCCCTGTCCGACCGGGCCGAGGCGATCGAGCGGACGCTCGCCGAGACCGGCGTGCCGCTCGCCGAGAGCCTGCGGGAGCGGACCGAGGAACTGGCCGTGCAGTCGCGGGCCTCGGCCGAGCTGCTGCGCGCCGCCGTCGAGGACGGTGCGGGCCGCACCCTCTCGGAGCTGTTCGAGACCAACGACCGGATGGGCCGCGAACTCGGCAGCCTGCTCCAGCGGATCGAGGCCGCCAACACGGCGCTGACCGACCTCGTGGCCGGGGCCGACACCAATCTCGGCGCGATCGAGCAGGGTCTCGCCGGCCGGATCGCACAGGTCCAGGGGGCGCTGGAGCGCATCGCCGCCGAGACCGGCCGGGCGAGCGCCGGCGTCTCGGCCCAGGTCGAGGCCCTGCGCGGTGCCGCCGACGGGGCGCTCAGCGAGGCGTCGCGCCTCGCCGAGACCCTCGACGGCCGCGGCCGCTCGCTCGGGGAGCAGACCGCCGCGCACGTGGCGGCCCTCGACCGGGCCGCGACCTCCCTGGCGGCCATCGAGGAGCGCCTCGACTCGGCCCTGTCGGGCCGCGAGACGAAGCTCACCGAGGCGCTGGCCACCTTCGAGGCTCGCGCCGCCGCCCTGGAGCAGAACGGCAACGCCCTGGCGCAGACCATCGAGCAGACCCTGCGCGCCGCCGAGGAGCGCGCCCGCAGCGTCGGGGAATCCCTGGCCCAGTCGGCCCAGGGGGCCGGGGCCTCGGTGACGAGCGCCTTCGCCGACCTGAAGGACAGCGCCAGCGCCGAGGGCGAGAAGGCCGCCCAGGGCGTCCGGCAGGTCATCGCGGAGGCGTCCCGCGAGATGCGCAGCGGCTTCCAGGAGGCCCAGGCCAGCTTCGGCGACTCCTTCTCGGCCCTGCGCGAGATGGCGGGTTCGATCCGCGGCGAACTCGACGCGACCCGCGCCGAACTCGCCAAGGGCGTCCTGGAGCTGCCGCGCGAGACGCAGGACGCTACCGGCGAGATGCGCCGGGTGGTGGCGGACCAGATCAAGGCGCTCAACGAGCTGTCGTCGCTGGTCTCCCGCTCCGGTCGCTCGGTCGACGTCGCCCAGCCGCAGGCCCAGGCCCAGGCCCAGGCCCAGCGCCGGGTCGCGGAGGGCGGCAGCCGCGCCGTCGCGGCGCCGTCCGCGGCGGTGC
>NZ_JBFULS010000025.1:0-73070 GCF_054049775.1 Methylobacterium sp. P5_C11
GCGCTCGGCCTGCGCTCGGCCTCGGCGAGGCCGACACGCTGGCGATCAACGAGATCGCCTGCGCAGACCCCGGCTGTCCCGACATGGAAACGATCGTCCTGGTCATGCGGGTGGGGGCGGCGACACGGGCGCGAGCGCGCCGGTTGCGGCTGGCTCGGAGGCCGGTGTGTCCAGGTTGTAGATGTCGTCGCGGAAATGCGCCTTCCCGTCCGGGGTGGCGTAGCCCGTGAGGTACACGAACGCCACCGGGACCGGTTTGACGAGCTTGATGTCGCGACGCTCGCCGTCGGCGATGCCAGTCTCGATCTCAATCGGACCCCAGCTCGTGCCGGGGCCGTTCGGCCCGTCCGTGCCCTGGAGCAGCCAGCCGACGAGGTCCTTCACCTGCCCAACGCGGACGCAGCCGTGACTGTGGAAGCGGACGTTGGCAGCGAACAGCGATTTCGCCGGCGTATCATGCATGTAGACGGCAAAGCGGTTCGGCATGTCGATCCGCACTTGGCCGAGCGAGTTGTCGAAGCCCGAATCCTGGCGCAGCGTGTAGTTCACTGCCTTCTCGCCGGCCCAGTCGATCCGGGTGGGATCGACCTCCCCGGTCGGCCCGAGGATTCGGATGTGGTTCCGGGCGAGATAGCCCGGATTCTTGCGCATCTGCGGGATGATCTCGTTCTTCACCACCGAGGCCGGGACGGTCCAGGTCGGGTTGAAGTTGATGTCGGTGATCCGGGTCTCTACCGCCGGGGTCGCCTTGTCGGGGGAGCCGACAACCGCCACGTAGCGGCGCGCCACCACGCCGTTCTCCACCGCCTCGACGGCGGCAGACGGAACGTTGACCACCACGTAGCGCTCGCCGAACGGGAATTTCGAGCCCATCAGCCGGGCCGCGGACGCGGCGAGCTGTCTCTGGCGCACCGTGGCGGGCACGTTGAGGGCGTTGATCGTGAGCCGGCCAAGGATGCCGCTGTCGGGCAGGCCGTGGCGTCCCTGGAAGGCCGCGATCGCCGCCACCAGGGACGGGTCGAGGCGGTCGCTCGGCGGCGCGTCCGCCGGCAGGTCGCCCGTGAGCGTCAGGTGGTGGCGCAGGGCCGGGATCGCCGGGCTGCGCTCACCCGGTTTCAGGCGCGCGAGATCCTCGGGCAGGCGCTCCCAGCCGCCGGCCTCCGCGAAGGCCGCGTACCGCTCGGCCGCTCGCAGCGTATCGAGGAACGTCCGCGGGGTCAGCGCCGGGTTCGGATCGCTCGAGACCTTGGCGTAGACCAGAGGCGCCGGCTCGCGGGACTTCCGCGCGGCTTCCTGAGGCTTGGCCTCCTGAGACTTGGCCTGCTGGGACTTGGTGTCCTGTGCCTTGGCATCCTGCGATTTGGCCGGCTCCGGAGGAGCTTCGGCCGCCTTGGCCTCCGCGGGCTTGGTCTCCACGGGTTTGGCGTCCGCTGCCCTGCCGGTCGCGCCCTTCCCCTCCGGCGTCCGGGGCTCTTGGCCCTTCGCAGTCTCCGTCGTGCCGGCGGGCGGTACGGTGACCGGGACGGCCAGCGGTGGCACAGGGGCCGGACCGGAGCCAGCCGGTGCAGAGCCGGCCGCCTGCGCGAGCACCGTGACCGGCGCGCCGAGGAGCGCCAGCAGGGACAGGCCCGCCCTCAGCACAGCGTGCGGGCGGCCGTGACGGCGGGGCTGGACCGGGACCATACGCAACACTCCCGACGGCGCCCGAGGCGGGGCGGTCGGGCGGGATCATGGATGTCCGTGGTTACCAATCTCCTCCGCTTCCACCGGGGCTGTGCGGCACGGATTCACCATCCGGAGACTGGTTCGGCCGCTCAGCGGGCGGTGCGGATATCGGTCCGCATGCAAAGCTCGCTTATGGTGTGCCGCCACAGCGCGACGGGAGATCGACCTCCGCCATGCCGGATTCCGGGTTCCAGGTCCCGAAGACGATGCCCTACCTGCCGCAGCTCGACGGCGTGCGCGCACTCGCCATCCTGATCGTGTTCGCGGCGCATTGCGGCTACAGCCACGTGATCCCCGGGGGCTTCGGGGTCACGGTCTTCTTCTTCCTCAGCGGCTACCTGATCACCACGCTGCTGCGGATCGAGCAGGCGCGGACGGGTGCGGTCTCGCTCTCCGCCTTCTACCTGCGGCGCAGCCTGCGCATCCTCCCGCCGCTGTACCTGACCCTGCTGGCGTCGGGCGCCCTCTACGCGGCCGGGTGGCTCGACTGGATGCGCGTTGAGCCGGCGGCGATCCTCGGACAGGCGACGTTCCTGACCAACTATCCCGGCCTGTTCGGCACCGAGGCGGTGCTCCCGGTGCCCCTGTGGAGCCTCGCCATCGAGGAGCACTTCTACCTGGTGTTTCCGCTGGCCTACGTGCTGTGGCTCGGGCGTCTGCGGCCGCGCCGGGCGGCGCTCGCCTGCCTGGGGCTCTGCGCGGCGGTCCTGGCGATCCGATGCCTGAATGTCTGGCGGCTGCCGGATTCCAGCCTGAACTACAGCTGGACCCATACGCGGATCGACGCGATCCTGTTCGGCTGCTGCCTCGGCCTGTGGAGCAACCCGGTGATCCCGGCCGACCGGGCGTGGCGCCCCAAGGTCTGGCACGTCGCCGCCAGCCTCGCCGTGATCCCCGGGACCCTGGCGGTCCGCGACCCGGCCTTCCGCGAGAGCCTGCGCTACACGCTGCAGAGCGCCGCCCTGTTCGCGCCCTTCGCCTACCTGCTCCACGGCGAAGGCTGGATCGTGCGGGCGCTCGCCAGCCGGCCGATGCGCCAGCTCGGGCTCTGGTCGTACAGCTTCTACCTCACGCACATGACCGTGGTGGCGCTGGTGCTGCACCTGAGTCCCGGGTTGCACGGCATCGGGCTGATGCTGGCGGCGTTCCCGGTGACGCTGCTCGGGTGCTGGGCGATGTACGGGTTCGTCGAGCGCCCCTGCGCGCGCCTCCGCCGCCGCCTCCTCGCCGACCGGCCGCCGGAGCCGAGCCTGGCCGAGGGCGGGCGCCGGGCCGGCGTCACGCCCGCCTGAGCCTGTCCCGGGCGGCGCTGTGGTCGGGGGCGGCCCGGAACGCCGCCTGCATCGCGTGCCACAGGGGCTTGCGCCGGAACTGCGCGTCGAGCGGCAGCGCCCGCTGCGGCAGGCCGTCCGGGCGCTTGCGGTACGGGTGGTCGTTCAGCCACGTGTCCGGGTCGTAGATGTCCCAGGTCAGGACGTCGAGGCAGGCGGGCTCGTCCAGCACCACGTCGAGGTAGCGCCGGGCGTAATCGGCCACCATCCGGTCGCGGGTCGCCACGTCGGACGGGAAGGCCCGGTCGTCGATGTCGAGTTCGGTGATCGCGATGCCGAGCCCCATCTGGCCGATCTCCCGCAGGAAGCGCCGCAGCTGACCCTGGTCGATCGGGATCGTGCTGGTGAGGTGCGACTGGAGCCCGAAGCGCCGGATCGGCACGCCGCGGGCGCGCATCGCCTCCAGGCGGCGCAGGACCTTGGTGCGCTTGGCCTCCATCCAGGGGACGCCCTGCTCCACCGCGTCCTCGTTCCAGGTGCCGGCGGCCGCGGGATCGGTCTCGTGCAGGATCCGGAAGGCGAGATCGACGTAAGCAGGGCCGATCGCGGTGAGCCAGGGCGAGTCGCGCAGGCCGCCGCCGCGGTCGGGATCGGCCTCGTTGCCGAGGATCTCGTTGACCACGTCCCAGGCGACGATCTGGCCCCGGTAATGGCCCGCCACCGTCTCGATCCAGCGCCGCATGAAGTCCTCGGCCTGGACGGCGCTCGCCCGGCCGAGCAGCGGGCCGACCCAGGTGGGCAGGGCCGCGTGCCAGACCAGGGTGTGGCCGCGCATGCGCTGGCCGTTCTCCCGGGCGAAGCGCAGGATGGCGTCGCCGCGGGCGAAGTCGGTCCGGCCCGGCGCGGGCAGGACCTCCTCCATCTTCATCTCGGTGCCGCAGACGAGGATGCCGCATTCCCACGCCACCGCCTGCCGGTAGGCGGGCGTCGCGTCGAACCGGTGGAAGGGCACCTCGCAGCCGTACATCAGGCCCTTGGCGGCCGCGGCGGCCTGGAGGCTGTCGCTCGCCCAGGACGGACGGCCGAGGGGACCGAACCCCGCCGGGCCGGCCGCACGCG
This sequence comes from Methylobacterium sp. P5_C11, assembly GCF_054049775.1. Classification (NCBI taxonomy): domain Bacteria; kingdom Pseudomonadati; phylum Pseudomonadota; class Alphaproteobacteria; order Hyphomicrobiales; family Methylobacteriaceae; genus Methylobacterium; species Methylobacterium sp. P5_C11. Next base: position 4,116 of record NZ_JBFULS010000025.1, read on the forward strand.
CCGCATTGGCGAGGCCGAGAGAGGCCGCACCGGCGAGGATCGCGCGGCGGCTCGGGGCAGGGGGCATCCGGGTACTTCATTCCGACGCGTGGGCCGCCAACCCTAGCAGAAGCCGCCGCGGCGGCGATCCGCTGGTTCTGCCGGGTCGCACCGGATCGGGCTGAGCGCGACGTCTCCGCTGTCGCCCTCCGGAACCGCGCCCTGACGGACCAGCCTCCGGACCGCTCCCGATCGGAGGCCGCGGCATTGTTGTGGGATCGGAGCCAGGATATATAACCGGTGATATCAGGGGGAGGCTGGCGATGGGCAATGCTGCGCAGAAGCGAGCCGTCCGCAACTATCGATCGCGTCAGGTCGCGCGCGGCATCGCACGCTTCGAAGTTCAAGCGCTTGATGCTGATCGAGCGTTGATCCGCGCGCTCGCTCGTCGCCTTGCCGGGGATGATCCCGGCGCCGCGCAGGTGCGCAGGATGGTCCAGCAGATCGTTTTCGGAGAACCGCCCCACCCGGGTGGAATCCTCCAGGCGCTGCGCCGGTCGCCGCTCGTCGGCGCCGGTCTCGAACTCGATCGCGCGCGGGAGGAAGGCCGCACGCTCGATCTGTGACTCGATACCTGCTCGACACCAACATCATCAGCAATGTCGTGAAGCCGCAGCCTTCCGCCTCCCTGCTCGACTGGATGTCGAAGCAGCGTGACGACGCGCTGTTCATCACGGCGCTGACGGTCGCCGAGATCCGGCGCGGCATTCTGGAGAAGCCGGCAGGCGGGAAGCGCGCGGCGCTCGAAGCGTGGATCGCCGGCCCCGAAGGACCGCAAGCCCTGTTCACGGGCCGCATCCTGCCGTTCGACGACAGGGCCGGGCTGGTCTGGGCGCGGCTGATGGCGGACGGGAAGATCGCCGGGCGGCCGCGCAGCGCTCTCGACATGATCGTCGCGGCGATCGCCGAAGCCAACGCCTGTGTCGTCGTGACGGATAACGAGAAGGACTTCGCTGGCCTCCCGTTCATCAACCCGTTGCGCGGAGGCGCGGCCTGACCGAGGCTGTCGCGCCCCGGTCGCGAGACCGGAGATCCGCAGGCTTGTGCGCGGCGTCGGACGATCGCACGGCCATGCTGACGCCCACGCGGCGGGACGCGCGGGATCCGGATGCGAATTCGCCTTCCCCCCCGGGTCGCCCCATCTGATGGGCGCCACTCAGCCGAGGATCCGTCATGAGCCAGCACCCCGCGATCAGTCCGGGCCGCAGCGCGGTCGTCACCGGGGCCGCGAGCGGCATCGGGCTCGCCGCCGCGCAGGCCTTCGCGCGGGCCGGCATGAATGTCTGGCTCGCGGATCTGCCGGGGCCGGCCCTGGACGCGGCCCGCGCCGCCGTGGCCGAACTCGCCGCCGTCGAGGTCCGGGCGGTGCCCACCGACGTGTCGGATCGGGGCGCCGTGGAGGCCCTGGCGGCCGCCGTCGCCAAGGCCGGCCCGCCCGCGCTGGTGATGCTGAACGCCGGGGTCGAGGCCGGCGGGAAGCTGTTCTCCGACGCCGACACCTGGGCGCGGATCCTGGGGACCAACCTCGGCGGCGTGGTCAACGGCATCCACGCTTTCGCGCCCGGCATGATCGAGAGTGGCAAGCCCGGCGCGATCATCGTCACGGGCTCGAAGCAGGGCATCACCACGCCGCCGGGCAACGCGCCCTACAACGTCTCGAAGGCGGGGGTGAAGGCGGCCACCGAGGCGCTCGCCCACGAGCTGCGCAACCGCGAGGGCTGCCGGACCACCGCCCACCTGCTGATCCCGGGCTTCGTCTATACGGGCCTCACCAAGGCCCGCGGCGTCGCCGAGAAGCCGGCGGGGGCCTGGACGCCCGACGAGACCGTGGCCTTCCTGCTGGAGCGGCTCGCGGCCGGGGATTTCTACATTCTCTGCCCCGACAACGAGACCACCCGGGCGCAGGACGCGAAGCGGATCGCCTGGGCGGCGGGCGACATCATCGAGAACCGGCCCGCCCTGTCGCGCTGGCATCCCGACCACGCCGAGGCGTTCAAGCGCTTCATGGAGGTGTGAGGTCGCTGCGGGGCAAGCGAAGCATCTTGGTGGCGCCACGCCTCTCAGCGTTGCGCCACCCTGGGTCACTTCGTGCGCTCGTGATGACGGAGGAGCGAGACGGGTCGCGTGACTGCGCGGCGTGCCGCCTTCAACGTCTTTGCGAGCGCAGCGAAGCAACCCAGGGAGCCGCGACGCCGGACCTGTTCATGCCAGATCGGGATACAGGTCGCGCCAATCCGGATTCATCGACTCGATCAGCGCGAGCTTCCGCTTCCGTGAGCCCGCCTTGATCTGCTTCTCGCGCGTGATGGCCTCAACCATCGTGGGATAGTGCTCGTACCAGGCGAGGAGTTTGCAAGCGTAACGGCTCGTGAAGCCAGCCTGGAGGGCTTCGCGGTGCTCGTGGACACGCCGCGCGAGGTTGGATGTCACGCCGGTATAGAGCGTGCCATTGCGGCGGCTCGCCATGATGTAGACGGCCGGCTCGCGCATCGTGCTGTCCTTCGGCACCGGCGCGCTGCCCTGGGTTGCTTCGCTGCGCTCGCAAGGACGGAGCGTGAGGCCATCGGGTTGCCCCGACCTGTCGCAGCCGCTCCCTGAACCGGGCAGCGCTGGCCTGCGCCCCTCGTCTGGCGAAGCCCTTGCACACGGGCTAGGTCAGTGCGACGCAGCCGCCGCACGAGACCAGCGCACGACACCCGGGAGCCAAACGTGGCCACGATCATCCCCGTCGCCTCCTTCGACTGCGTCGTGTTCGGCGCGACCGGCGATCTGACCGCGCGGAAGCTTCTGCCGGCGCTGTTCTACCGATTCCGCGACGGCCAGATCCCCGAGACCAGCCGGATCATCGGCGCCTCGCGCTCGGAACTGTCCCTCGACGCCTTCCGCGAGCACGCCCGCGACGCGCTCAAGCGGTTCGTGCCCGCCGACGACCTGACCGACGCGATGCTGGAGCGTTTCCTCGACCACGTCGATTACGTCGCGGTCGACGGCGCCGGCGACAGCGGCTGGACCGACCTCGTCGCCAAGCTCGACGAGCGGCCCGACCAAGTCCGGCCCTACTACCTCGCCACCTCGCCCGACCTCTACGGCTCGATCTGCCGCAACCTCGCAGCCCACGGTCTCGTCGGCGCGAAGTCCCGCGTCGTGCTGGAGAAGCCGATCGGCAAGGACCTGAAATCGGCCAAGGCGATCAACGACGCGGTCGGCGAGGTCTTCCCCGAATCGCAGATCTTCCGCATCGATCACTATCTCGGCAAGGAGACGGTCCAGAACCTGCTGTCGCTCCGCTTCGCCAACACCATCTTCGAGCGGCTCTGGACCTCGGACGTGATCGACCACGTCCAGATCACGGTCGCCGAGACGGTGGGGGTCGAGGGCCGGGCCGGCTACTACGACACGTCGGGCGCGATGCGCGACATGCTGCAGAACCACATCCTGCAGCTCCTCTGCCTCACCGCCATGGAGAGCCCGCTCAATCTTGAGGCGAACTCCGTCCGGGACGAGAAGCTGAAGGTGCTGCGCGCCCTCAAGCCGATCACCGCGCACGACATCCAGAGCGCCACGGTGCGCGGCCAGTACGTGGCGGGCGCCGTCGACGGCAAGCCCGTCGAGGGCTACCTCGCCGAACTCGGCCACGAGAGCCGGACCGAGACCTTCGTGGCCATGAAGGTCGAGATCCAGTCCGGCCGCTGGGCCGGCGTGCCGTTCTACCTGCGCACCGGCAAGCGCCTGCCCCGGAAGCTCTCGGAGATCGTGGTGCAGTTCCGTGCCTCGCCCTTCTCGATCTTCCCCGAGGAGGCCTTCGGCCGCGAGCCGAACCGCCTGGTGATCCGCCTGCAGCCGCAGGAGGGCATGAAGCTCGAGGTCATGACCAAGGATCCGGGTCCGGGCGGCCTGCGCCTGCGCCCGACCGACCTCGACATCTCCTTCGAGGAGATCTTCAAGCAGCGCTATCCGGACGCCTACGAGCGCCTTCTGATGGACGTGGTCCGCGGCAACGCCACCCTGTTCATGCGCCGCGACGAGGTCGAGGCCGCCTGGGCCTGGGCGGACGACGTGCTCAAGGCCTGGGCCGACCGACCCGAGGCGCCGCGTCCCTACCCGGCCGGCAGCTGGGGGCCGACGGCCGCCATCGCGCTGATCGAGCGCGACGGCCGGACCTGGCACGAGGAACTGCGCTAAGGACGATCGTCGGCTTACGGTCAAGCTGCCTTGATACGGCCAAGCCAGATGTGAAACGTGTTCGTGCCGCCGGATACCGCCCCGGGAGAGGGTGGATACGGCGCGGCACGAGGGATCATCACATGCTGGACAATCATCAGGACGTGGCCGCCCAGGCCGAGCGCCGCCTGGAGCGTTCGGTCGCCGCGGCCCTGCGCGTTATCGCCGCCGCCCAGGTCGAACGGCAGGCCCCGCCGGTCTCCGCCGCCCGTCGGCGCCTGAGCGAGGTCTACAGCGCAACCCGTTTGGCGCGGCGCCTGAAGCAGGAGCGTCGAACCGCCTGAGCGGCCTGGAACGTCGGCCGTCCCTGCGCGCGCTCAGAGGGGGTCACACCGCTGCGTCCCAGGTCTCGCTGAGGGGCGTCGTCCCGCGGACCAGCCGGGCGCGCAGCACGACATCGCCCGACGGCATCGGTTCCGGCGGGCGCCACTCGACGTAGATCCGCCAGCCGCCGGTCTGCGGCACGAAGTTCGCCACCGGCTCGTGCATCGTGCCGGCGCTGGCGGAAACCTCCGCGCCTACGGCGTCGTCGGCGCCCTTCGGCAGCTCCGGTCCCGCGAAGTCGATCACGCAGAGCCGCCGCCGCGGGTTCGGCGGCGTCATCGGGCGCAGGCGCTCCGCCGAGCCGAACCGCGTCGAGGTCACCCGGGCCAGGGATGAGTCGGGGATCGCCGGCACCGGCTCGGCCCCCACCGTGGTTAGGCCGTAGGCGACCCGCAGCGGGGTGCCCGGCTTCGCCGGGGACGCCGGTACGAAGGCTGCCACGATGTTGTCCATGTATTCCTCGCCCGACGGGATCTCGAAGAGCTGCACGGCGCCCTCCGCGAAGGCGCCGCCGTCGGCGTCCGGGCTCACCCACAGGCCCGGCCGCGCCTCGTGGCGCGCCTCGACGTCGAGGTAGGCGGCGAAGCTCCGCTCCCGCTGCAGCAGCCCGAAGCCGGCAAGCGGCCGGGCCGCGAAGGCGGAGATCTGCGGCTGCTGGCGCCCGTTCACCAGGGGGCGCCAGATCCGGTCGACATGCGCCGGATCGGCCCCGGCCGCGACGCAGAGCCCGTCGGAATCGTGCACCTGCGGCCGGAAGTCGTCGAACGGCTTGGCGTCCCGGGCGCCGGGTCCGTTCTGGCCGAACAGGAACATGCTGGTGAGCGGCGCCAGACCGAGCTTCGCGATCGGCCGGCGCGGATGGAGCGCCGCCGTGACGGCGATCCGCGCCGGGTCCCCGGGGCTGATCGCGAACCGGTAGGCACCGGCCACGCTCGGGCTGTCGAGCAGGGAGAGCACCGTCAGGGTGCGTGCCTCCGGCTCCGGTTCGCAGATCCAGTGGGCGACGAAGTCGGGGAATTCCTCGCCCTCCGGCGCGCCGGTGCCGATGGCGAGACCCCGGGCCGAGAGCCCGTATTCCTGGTTGGCCGCGCGCAGGCGGAAATAGGACGCCCCGAGGAACACGAGGAACTCTTCCTGGAAGCCCTTGGGGCGCCAGGCCGGCGTGTCCGGGAAAGCGTAGTGCAGGCGGAATCCCGCAAAGCCGAGATCGGGCGCAAAGCTCTGGCCGGCGAGCGTCCGGCCGAGATCGAACAGGCGGCTCTCATAGGGAATCGGGCGTGCCGGCCCGACGCGCGGCTGGAGATAGAGGGCAACGCGCTTGCGCTGCAGGAAGCCCCGATGGAACAGCTGCGCGCTGAAATGGGCGCCGAGATGCAGGCTCTCGGCCGCCCGGAAGGTGATGGCACGGTAGCCGTCGTAGTCGAGGGCGGCGAGGGCGGGCGGCAGGTCTTCGGGCGGTGCGGCATAGGGCGCGGCCGCGAGGCGCGCCGCCTGGGCCGACAGGGACTCGAAGGTCATCGCGCCCTCCTGCGGCGGAAGCGCCGACCCGGCCCACGTTCTGGACCCATTCAGATCGGCCGCGCTAGGTAGGACCGTGCCGGCAGCCGCGGCCAGGACCGTCCGAAGAACGCGGCGTCGGGAGGGGGGATTGATCCGTTCGGCTTCCGGCCGCCCGTGTGGCCGGGGCGGCTCCGTGTCCTCACCCCGCACATCGGTATCCACGGTCATCGGTTCCCGGCCTCCGCCGGCGGGGCAGCCGGTGGCCTTCCACGGTCGAGTTCCTCGCGCCATGTCCTCACGCGTCATCTCCTCCGCCGAGCGGTCGCACCGGAACGCGGGTCCTGCCATACCCGATCCGTCGGATGGGGCATCCTATCGCGAGGTCTGGACCGACGGGCGCCGCGCCGCGCTGCGGACCCGGCGCCTGGCTCTGGCGGTCTCGAGCCTCGTCACCGCCGGCGGCCTGGTGTGGCTCGCCGCGCTGGCCTACCCGGCGGGCGTCAGCCCGCTCGCCTGGGCCGTCCTGGTTCTGTTCGGCCTCGTGATGGGCTGGCAGGCCTTCGTCGCCTGCCAGTACGTCTACGGCTTCGCAGCAGCCCTCCTGGGCGACCGGGCGAAGTCCGTGATGGAACGCCGTTCCGGAGAGGCGGGCGCCCTGCCGGCCGAGGCCGGGCGCACCGCCGCCGTGGTGGCGATCCACGCCGAGGACGCGGTGGCGGTGTTCGCCCGCCTGCGGGTGATGGCCCGGTCGCTCGCCCGCGCCGAGGCTCAGGGCATCGACATCTTCGTCCTGTCCGACACCCGGGACGGCGCGATCGCCGCCGTGGAGGAGCACGAATTCGCGCGCATCCAGGCCTGGGCGGTCGCCGACCCGGCCCTGCCGCGGATCCGCTACCGGCGTCGGACGGAGAATGTCGGCCGCAAGGCCGGCAACATCGGCGAGTTCTGCCGCCGCTACGGTGCCGAATACGCGTTCATGATCGTGCTGGACGCCGACAGCCTGATGACCGGCGACGCCATGAGCCGGCTCGTGCGCCTGATGGCGGAGAGCCCCCGCACCGGCCTGATCCAGACCGTCTCGTACGCCGCGGGCCGGGACACGCTCTTCGCCCGCATCCAGCAATTCGCCGTCCGCCTCTACGCGCCGCTGGCCCTGCGCTGCCTGGAGACCTGGCAGGGGCCGGAGGGCAGCTACTGGGGCCACAACGCCATCCTGCGGATCGAGGCCTTCGCGGAGAACGCCCAGCTCCCGAAGCTCCCGGGCCGGGAGCCGCTCGGCGGCGAGATCCTGTGCCACGACATCGTCGAGGGCGCGCTGATGGTCCGCGCCGGGTGGGAGGTGCGGCTGCTGCCCGAGATGGGGGGCACCTGGGAGGAGATGCCCACCAACTTGGTCGACCTGCTCGGCCGCGAGCGGCGCTGGTGCCAGGGCAACCTCCAGCACCTGCGGGTGCTGCCCTGGGCAGGCCTGCACGCCGCAAGCCGCTGGCACCTCTTCGTCGGCATCCTCTCCTACGGGGTGCTGCCGCTCTGGATCGCCTTCCTGGGCCTCGCCGCGTGGCAGGCCGCCCGGACCGGCGATCTCGGCCTCCTGGCCTACGGGCTGACCGGGCCGGGCGCCGCCGCCCACGCCCTCGCCGCCCTCAGCCTCGCCGTGCTCGCCCTGCCGAAGCTCCTGAGCCTCGGCCATGTCCTGGCCTCGCCGCAGCGGCGCGGGGCCTTCGGCGGCACCCGGGCGCTGCTCGCGAGCGCGGCCCTGGAACAGGTCGTCTGGGTGTTCCTGTGGCCGGTCCTGACCCTGTTCACCGCCGGGGCCGTGGTCTCGACCTTCTTCGGCCGGGTGGTGCGCTGGGAGACGCAGGACCGCGACGACCGGCAGCTCTCCTGGGCCGAGGCCTTCCGGCTCCAGGCCGACGCCGTCGTGGTCGGCGGCCTGATGGCCTTCGCCCTGGTCCTCGCCGGAAACCCCTGGCTCGCGCTCTGGATGGCGCCCCTGGCCCTGGCGCTCGTCACGAGCCCGGCCCAGAGCGTCTGGACGAGCCGGGCCGACCTCGGCCGTGCCGCCCGGGCGCGGGGCCTGTTCCTGAACGCCGACGACACCGCGCAGGCGCCGGAACTCGCCGAACTCGCCCAGCTCCGCGGCGCGCCCTGCGCGGTGGCCCCGGTCCGTCCGGCGCCGCGGGAGCCGGCCATCTGGCTCGCCGCCGACGAGGCCTGAGACGCGGCTCCGGACCCGGCCAGAGAAGATCCTGAAGCCCGGGGCAGCAGACATCATCCCGGGCCTTACGGCCAAGCTGCCACAGTGTTGCCATCGAGTCACGGGCGGGCGGAACCGCCGGGGCGGGGCCGTTTCAGGCTTGGTTTTGGGGCGCGAGCGTTTACCCCTTGGCGAGGATCGGCACGGCATCGTGCCCCGGTATTCGCCGCGTTCCCGCCATAGTCCGCGCCTGCCCCGAGAGGCTTTGATGCGTCGTTTTCTCCCCGCTCTGATCGGGCTTTTCGGCGCGGCCGCGTGCGCCGCGCCGGCCCTTGCCTACGAGATCGACCCGCTGACCCGCCAGCCGCTGAACGACGCGCTCACGGTGCGGGTGCGCCCGCAGGCCGTCGAGACCGTCGCGGTGCCGGTGGCCAACCCGGCCGACCCGCTGAGCGCCGACGCGGCGGTGCCGCAGATGTCGGCCATCCCGCGGGAGACCGTGGCGTATAACGGCCCGTACGGCGCCGGCACGATCGTCGTGTCCACGGCCGAGCGGCGGCTCTATTACGTGCTGGGCGGCGGTCAGGCCCTGCGCTACGGCGTCGGCGTCGGCCGCCCGGGCTTCACCTGGGGCGGCGTCCAGACCATCACGATGAAGCGCGAGTGGCCGGATTGGCGCCCGCCGTCGACCATGCTGAAGCGTCGGCCCGACCTGCCGCGCTACATGAAGGGCGGCCTCGAGAACCCGCTGGGCGCCCGCGCGATGTATCTGGGCGGCTCGATCTACCGGATCCACGGCTCCAACGAGCCGGAGACCATCGGCACGGCCGTGTCGTCGGGCTGCATCCGCATGACCAACGACGACGTGATGGACCTGTACACCCACGCCAAGGTCGGCACGAAGGTCATCGTCCAGCGCTGAATCTTTGGGACTTTTGCAGGAGGGCCGGCCGTGAGGCCGGCCCTTTTCGCGTTCAGGCGGTCGGCAGAGTGACCAGCGCGTCGGGACGCTTCACCTCGATCTCGATGAACGCGATCGGGTGGTCCGAGCCGTTCATCACGTCGTGCCGGATGCCCGCGGGCCGCATGTAGGATTGGCCGGCCGCGAGCGCCGTCTCGCTCACCGCCGCGCCGTCGTGGACGCGCAGGATCCCGTCCACCAGCATGACCACGAAATAGGGCCAGCCGTGCTCGTGCCAGCCGGTCACGGCGCCGGGCGGGAAGTCCCAGCGGGTGATGCGCACGGCGGCGTCGTCCTGCTGGATCGTGGGCGTTGCGGGGATGGTGCAGGCGAAGGCCATGGCGGCTCCGGAGACGATGACGACGCGATCTGGATTGGATGCAAATTCCGGCCCCGCTGACCTCATGTCGCTCCAGGCATGGAGGACGGGGACCGGGCGCCGTGGCGGATGCCGACGGCGATCAAGGCGTCCTCCCGGATCTCGTAGAAGATGAGATAGGGATATGGTCGCACCACGATGCGCCGAAGAGCCCCCAGATCGGTGAGCCGGCCGCTTCTGGGCTGATCGAGGAGAAGATCCAGGATGACGCGGATCCTGCCCTGGATTCGCCGCGCGCCATGGGGCGAGGAGCGGGCGATGTCCGTGAGCAGGTCATCGAGTTCGGCTGCGGCAGCCGCGGTGAAGCGCAGTTTCAAAAGCCGTGCTTCGACCAGATGGCCCTGATCTGTTCATCCGATGCGAACTCACCCCGTTCGGCTTGAGCGAGAGAGTGCGCGAACGATGTCTTCTCGTCCGGGCCGAGCTGATAAACGGCTTCGTCGTCGCCGGCGAGGCGCAGCAATACGTCGGCGAGTTCGTCCTGGGCCGCGGGAGACAGGGTGCGTGCCCGCGCGATGGCACGGTCGAGAAGCTCGGTCATGGCGCCATCCTGCGTCAGAACCGAACGGGGGGGAAGCGTTCGCGTCGCCGTCCTCAATGGCACCCACACGACCCCGAGCCGCAGCCCCCGCCGGACTTCACCGCGGCCTGCCGCGCCGTGTCGCGGTCGAGCCCACGCTCGGCGAGTTCGGTGAGGTAGGTGCTCCAGCGGGTCTCGTACTCGTGCCCCAGCGCGTGCAGGTAGCCCCAGCCGTAGATGCCGGTATCGTGCATGTCGTCGAAGCCGAGCTTCACCGCGTAGTTGCCGATCGGCTGCACCGCCAGGATGGCCACGGACCGCTTGCCGCCGATCACCTTCCGCTCCAGCGGCGAGTGGCCCTGCACCTCGGCCGAGGGGCTCGACACGCGCAGGTACTCGGCCGGCAGGGCGTAGCGCGCCCCGTCCTCGAAGGCGACGTTGAGCACCCGCCGGTCGGCCGACAGGCGGATCTCGGTCGGCCACAGATCCTCGCTCACGGGTCACACTCCTCACGCAATCCGGGGCTTCGGCCGATGACCGGCTTGCCCGCAACCGTCTGGGGCATCATATGCCGGATGATGCCCGATGACAGCTCCCTGACACCGCAGACGTCGGCGGTCGGCACGCCCGCCCGGCCCGCGCCGCTGATCGACCCGTTCCAGCGGGCGATCTCGTACCTGCGCATCTCGGTGACGGATCGCTGCGACCTGCGCTGCGCCTACTGCATGTCCGAGCACATGGAGTTCCTGCCCAAGCGCGACCTGCTGACCCTGGAGGAGCTGGACCGGCTCTGCGGCGTGTTCATCGCCCGCGGCGTGCGCAAGCTCCGGATCACCGGCGGCGAGCCGCTCGTGCGCCGCGACATCATGCACCTGTTCCGACGGCTGTCCCGCCATCTCGATTCCGGGGCGCTGGACGAGCTGACGCTCACCACCAACGGCACCCAGCTCACCCGCTACGCCGACGAGCTGGCGAGCCTCGGCGTGCGCCGGATCAACGTCTCGCTGGACACCCTCGACCCGGACAAGTTCCGGGCGATCACCCGCCGGGGCGACCTCAAGGTCGTGCTCGACGGCATCGCGGCGGCGCGGGCCACCGGGATGAAGGTCAAGATCAACGCGGTCGCCCTGCGCGACGTCAACGCCGACGAGATCCCCGACATGATCGCCTGGGCTCACGGCCTCGGCATGGACATGACGCTGATCGAGGTCATGCCGCTGGGCGAGATCGAGGCCGACCGCACCGACCAGTTCCTGCCCCTGTCGGTGGCCCGGCAGCGCCTGGAGACCCGCTACACCCTGACGCCGCTGCCCGACCGCACCGGCGGCCCGGCGCGCTACGTGCGCGTCGAGGAGACCGGCGGCAAGCTCGGCTTCATCACGCCGCTCACCCACAATTTCTGCGAGAGCTGCAACCGGGTGCGTCTGACCTGCACCGGTCAGCTCTACCTGTGCCTGGGCCAGGAGGACTCGGCCGACCTCCGGGCGGTCCTGCGCGCCTCCCAGGACGATGCGGTGCTGGCCCAGGCGGTGGTCGAGGCGATCACCCGCAAGCCCAAGGGCCATGACTTCGTCATCGAGCGCCAGCGGCCGGCCGCCGTGCCGCGGCACATGAGCGTCACGGGGGGATAGCGCTCACATCTCCTCGTCGGCATAGCGCGCCGGCTGCCGCCCGCGCTGGCCGGAGCCTTTCCGCGGCGCCCCCGCGCTGATCCCCGCCACGAGGTCGGCGATGTGGCGCAGCGTCTCCAAAGCGAGCGCCTTGTCGCCCTCGCCGCGCCCCTGCGGGATCAGCGCCTTGGCGAAGCCGAGCTTCTGAGCCTCCTTGAGCCGGGCTCCGGCCTGGGCGACCGGCCGGATCGCCCCCGACAGGCCGATCTCGCCGAAATAGACCGTCTCGGGCGGCAGAACGGCCCCGGAGAGCGACGAGACCAGGGCGGCGGCGACCGCGAGGTCGGCCGCCGGCTCGGTGATCCGTAAGCCTCCGGCTACATTCAAATAAACGTCGTGGCTGCCGAGCCGGATGCCGCCATGGGCCTCCAGTACCGCCAGCACCATCGACAGCCGATTCGGATCCCAGCCGACCACGGCGCGGCGCGGCATGCCGAGGGACGAGGGCGCCACCAGCGCCTGGATCTCCACCAGCAGCGGTCGCGTCCCCTCCATGCCGGCGAAGACGGCCGTGCCGGCGGCCTGTTGGTCGCGGCCCGCCAGGAACAGGGCCGAGGGGTTCGGCACCTCGCTCAAGCCCGCATCCGTCATCTCGAACACGCCGATCTCGTCGGTCGGCCCGAACCGGTTCTTCACGGCGCGCAGGATCCGGAAATGGTGGCCCTGGTCGCCCTCGAAGGAGGCGACCGCGTCGACCATGTGCTCCACCACCCGGGGGCCGGCGATCTGCCCGTCCTTGGTGACGTGGCCCACCAGGATCACCGCCGTGCCGGTGGTCTTGGCGAAGCGGATCAGGGCCTGTGCCGACGAGCGCACCTGCGTGACCGTGCCGGGGGCGGATTCCACCGTCTCGGTCCACATGGTCTGGATCGAGTCGATGATCGCCAGCGCCGGCGGCCGACCCTGGCTCAGGGTCTCGACGATGTCCTCGACATTGGTCTCGGCGGCGAGCTGAACCGGGAGCGCGCTCAAGCCCAGCCGCTCCGCCCGCAGGCGCACCTGCCCGACCGCCTCCTCGCCCGAAATGTAGGCCACCCGCTCACCGGTCCCGGCCATGGCCGCGGAGGCCTGCATCAGCAGGGTCGACTTGCCGATGCCGGGATCCCCGCCGAGCAGGATCACCGAGCCGCGCACGAAGCCGCCGCCGGTCACCCGGTCGAGCTCGCCGATCCCCGAGGGGATGCGCGGCGCCTCCTTGGCCTCGCCGGTGAGCCCCTCCAGCGGGAAGACCCGGCCGCGGTTGCGCGACGGCCGGGTCGCGGCCGGGCCGGACTGGCCGGGGGCCGACGGCGCCTCCTCGACGATCGTGTTCCAGCCGTTGCAGGCCTCGCAGCGCCCGCGCCAGCGGTTGTAGACCGCCCCGCAGGACTGGCAGACGAAGGTCTGGTGGATCTTGGCCATTCGGGTCCGGGCGCCGTCGTTCCGGCGGGTCAGCGTGGGGTCGCGTCAGCCTACATAGGTTCGAACATAACGAGAACCCAGGCCGGTGAGGATTTCGTATCCGATCGTCCCGGCGGCACGGCCGACCGCGTCGATGTCGAGCGCGTCCCCGATCATTACCGCGGTGGCGCCGCGGCGCGCGGCAGGCGCCGCGGTGACGTCGATGATGATCAGGTCCATCGAGACGAGCCCCAGGATCGGGCAGAGGACACCCCCGACCAGCGCCTGCCCGCGCCCGCTGATCGCCCGCGGCAATCCGTCGGCATAGCCCAGCGACAAGGTCGCCAGCCGGCTCGGGCGGGGAGCGGTCCAGCGGCCGTTGTAGCCGACCGTGGCGCCCGCCTCGACGCCGCGCACCTGCGCGATCATCGCCTCCAGCCGCACCACCGGGCGCATCGGATTCGCGGCCCCCGGTGTCGGATTGCCGCCGAACAGGGCGTAGCCCGGCCGCAGGAGGTCGTGCCGGGCACCGTCGAGGAACACGCCCGACGAGTTCGCCAGCGAGGCGCGCAGCGTCGGATAGGCCGCCCGCACCCGGCCGAAATCCGTGATCTGCCGGGCGTTGACCGGATCGTCCGCCTTCTCGGCGCTGACGAAATGGCTGAGGAGCAGATCGATGCCGGCGGCTTCGATCTGCGGATACCCGGCCAGGGCCAGCGCCTCCGGCACCGACAGGCCCAGCCGGTTCATGCCGGTATCGACGTGGAGGGCCGCTTGCAGCCGGCCCGCCGAGAACGCCGCCCACTCCGACACCTCCTCGACGCTGCCGAGGACGGGGCGCAGCCCATGCGCCCCGAACGCCGCGGCGGCACCCGGGGCGAGGCCGTTCAACACGTAGATCGCGGCCTCCGGCAGGGCCGCCCGGGCGGCGACGCCCTCGGACAGGTGGGCGACGAAGAAAGTCCGGCAGCCGGCTGACCACAGGGTCGGCCCGACCCGGCCGATGCCGCAGCCATACGCATCGGCCTTCACCACGGCGGCGCAGGCGGTGCCGGCGCCGCGGGCGGCCAGGAGCCGCCAGTTCGCCGCGATCGCCCCGAGGTCGATCGTCAGCCGGGCGCCGTGGGCACCGGTTTCCGTCCCGGATTGCGTCACCGATCGGGTTCCATGCTGAGCTTTGCCGGCGCGGTTCACGGGGGCACGCCGCCGCACGGCCTGCCGCGCCCCGGCTCCCTCATGACCGGCCGTTCCGGCGTGATCAAGGCGGCGTGCCGGAACCGCCCCGCCCGTGGCGCCTCCGGTATGCGCCCGGCGACAGGCCCACGCGCTTCCTGAACTGCCGCGTGAAGGCCGTCTGGTCCCCGTAGCCGCTGTCCAGGGCGATCAGGCTGATCGGATCGTCGCCCTGCCGGAGCCGGGCGGCCGCCCGGTCGATCCGCAGCCGCGTGAGATATTGCCGCGCCGAGAGCCCGAACATCGCTCGGAGCCGCTGATCGAGCCGGAACGGCGTCAGGCCCGCCAGACCCACCAGATCCTGCACGGTCCTGCAGGTGTCCGGATGGTCCTGCGCGGTGCGCAGGGCGCGCGACAGGAGGGCGGTCTCGTCCGGCGCCGCGTTGGCGGAGCGGAGGTCCCGCGACAGGCCGATCAGGCCCGCGACCGCGCTGTCGCGGTCGAACAGCGGCTCCTTCCAGGTGAGGCACCAGCCCTCCCGGCCATCGGCGTAGAGGTGCAGCTCCAGTTCGCCCTTCAGGGGGCGGGCGCTGCGGAGGATCGCGCGGTCCTGCTCGGCGATGCGACGGCCGAGTTCCCCCGGGAAGACCTCGTCGGCCGTGCGGCCGATCAGGGCCTCCTTGCGCTCGAACCCGGTGCGCTCGGCCAGGATCTGGTTGGCCGCGACGTAACGGCCGGCGGAATCCTTCACGAAGAAGATCGTGTCGGGGATGCCGTCGAAGAGATCGTCGCAGAGCAGCGGCCGGTCGAGGCGCGCGACGAGGCTGTCGAGGGGTCTCACCGCGCCCGCCTCCGCAGGCTGGCCGAATGCGCAGCCTGCATCGGCGTTTCGGCCAAGACACGCCGCTCGTCGGGAGGGATCCTGCCGGCCTGAAGCCGCATCCGCAGGCCCGACACGACACGCGAGGCACCCATGCACGGAAACCCCATCACCGGGACGATCCCGATCCTGATGAGGCCGCGCACGCCGCGCGGCAAGCCGGTCTGACGGTCCGTGCGCGTCATCGATTCCCACACCGCGGGCGAGCCGACCCGGCTCATCGTGTCGGGCGGCCCCGATCTCGGATCCGGGACCCTCGCTGAGCGGCGGCGCATCTTCGCGGCCCGGCATGACGGCGTCCGCACCTTCGCGCTCAACGAGCCGCGCGGGTTCGACGCCGTGGTGGGCGCGCTGCTGTGCGCGCCGTCGGCGCCCGATTGCGCGGCGGGGCTGATCTTCTTCAACAATGCCGGCTTCCTCGGCATGTGCGGCCACGGCACCATCGGGGCGGCCGTCACCCTCGCCCATATGGGGCGCCTCGCCCCGGGGGTGCATCGCTTCGAGACGCCGGTCGGCATCGTCCGCGTGGACCTGCACGACCGCAACACCGCGACGATCGCCAACGTCCCGGGCTACCTGCACCGACACGCGGTCGACGTGGCCGTCGACGGCCTCGGGACCGTGACCGGCGACGTCGCCTGGGGCGGCAACTGGTTCTTTTTCACCGACTCGATCCCCTGCGCGATCGCGGCGGCCAACATCCCGGCGCTCACGGATGCGGCCGGGCGGATCCGGACGGCGCTGCGCCGCGCCGGCGTGACCGGCCGCGATGGCGCCGAGATCGACCATATCGAACTCTACGGTCCGGCGCCGGAGGGCGCCGATGCGCGCACCTTCGTGCTCTGTCCCGGTGGCGCCTACGACCGGTCGCCCTGCGGCACCGGGACCAGCGCCAAGCTCGCCTGCCTGGCCGCCCGCGGCACGCTCGCCCCGGACACGCCCTGGGTGCAGGAAAGCGTGATCGGGACCCGCTTCACGGCCCGCTACGACCATGGCCCCGACGGGACCATCCACCCGCGCATCACCGGCCGCGCCTGGGTCACCGCGGAGGCGACGCTGCTGCGGGACCCCGGCGACCCGTTCCCGAACGGCATCGGCGGCGCGGCGTGACCGGGCCTGCGCCGCGCAGCGCCGCCGTGATCGGCGGCGGCATCGTGGGCCTCAGCACCGCGCTGGCGCTTCAGGCGCGCGGGATCGCCGTGGCGGTGTTCGACGATCCCGGCGCGCAGGCTCCCGCATCGGCCGGCAATGCCGGCCATATCGCGGTGGAGCAGCACGCGCCGCTCGCCTCCCTGGCCACGCTCCGGTCCCTGCCGCACCGGCTGATGAGCCTGGGCGGCCCCGTGAGCTTCCCGCCCGGGGCCGTCGGCCATTGGCTGCCGTTCGGGCTCCGGCTGCTGCGCGCGTCCGCGCCGGCCCGCTTCGAGCGGGGAACGCAGGCGCTGCGGAGCCTTCTGGCCGAGGCGCTTCCGGCCTGGCGGCGGCTGATGCGGGACGTCGGGACGCCCGACCTCCTGCGCCTCCAAGGCAACATCGTGGCCTGGGAGAGCGTCGCGGGAGCCCGGCGCGCCCGCGCGGCGCTGCGGACCTTTGCGAGCCCGGTGGCGCACTGGCGCGACCTGACCGCCGAGGAGGCGCAGGCGCTCGGCGGCCTGCTCCGGCTCCGTCCGGCCGACGCCGTGTGCTGCGAGGGAACGGCGAGCGTCGCCGATCCCGGCGCGGTGCTGGACGCCCTGCGCGCGGCCTTCCTGGCCCGCGGCGGTACCCTTGACCGGCGGTCGCGCACGCTGGCGGCCGCGCGCCGGACCGGGGCCGACCGGATCGTGATCGCGGCCGGCGCGCGCTCGGCCCCGCTCATGCGCGAACTGGGATATCGGGTGCCGCTCATCGCGGAGCGGGGTTACCACATCCAGGCCGCCCGGAGCCGCTGGCCCATGAGCCTGCCCTCGGTGGTCTTCGCGGAGCGCGCCCTCGTGGCAACGCGGTTCCGCTCGGGCCTGCGGGCGACGGGCTTCATCGAGTTCACCCATCCCGACGCGCCGCCCGATCCGCGGAAATGGGAGCGCCTCAAGGCCCATGCCGGAGCCCTCGGCCTGCCGTTCGACGCGCCCGTCGAGACCTGGGTCGGCGCCCGCCCGACCCTCCCCGACTACCTGCCGGCCATCGGCCGCAGCACCCGCGATCCCCGCGTGCTCTACGCCTTCGGTCACCAGCATCTCGGCCTCACCCTCGGCCCGGTGACCGGCGAGATCGTCGCCGCGCTCGCCTGCGGTGCGGCGGACGGGCCGGACCCGGCGCCCTTCACGGTGCAGCGCTTCGGCTGACGGGACCGGCCGCGCGGGCCGCTTTGCGCCCCCGCGCCGCATGCGCTGGGGCTGTGGCTGATGCATGGACGGCACAGGCTCCGGATCAGGCCGATGCGCCAGGGTGACGGCCGAGTTCCGGCTTGGTATAAATCCACCGCGGTCCGGGGGAGCCGCACGGCCGACGCGCCATCCCCGCGGGTACCAAAAGCTCAACGATGCCGTTTACCGTCCTGGATCTCGCCGTGCTCGGCATCGTCGCGGTCTCCGCGTTGCTCGCGGCCGTGCGTGGCGTCACCCGCGAGGTGCTGGCGATCGTCGCCTGGGTCGCCGCGGCCGCGGTCGCCTGGACGCTCCATCCGATGCTGCTGCCGACCGTGAAGCAGCACGTGAACAGCGATACCGTGGCGCTGGTCGCCTCCATCGCGGCGATCTTCCTCGGCACGCTGATCGTCGTGTCGATCATCACGGTGAAGATCTCGGACGTCGTCCTCGATTCGCGCATCGGCGCGGTGGATCGCTCGCTCGGCTTCCTCTTCGGCGCGGCCCGCGGCTTCCTGATCTGCGTGATCGGCTGGGTATTCCTGTCCTGGCTGGTGCAGGGCAAGGTGCCGGACTGGGCCGCCCAGGCGCGCACGCGCCCGATGCTGGAGAAGTCCGGCGACGCCCTCGTGGCGCAGCTGCCCGAGAATCCGGAGGGCTTCCTGAAGCAGTTCAAGAAGCCGAAGGCCGTCACACCGCCCAACGAGGCTGCCGACGCCCCGGCCGAGACCGACGCGGCGCCCCAGCGCCGGACCGAGACCGCGCCGACCCCGACGCGACGCTGATCTGCGGTATTCGCCGTAGGCCTCGCCGTAGGGAACGCCTAGATAGCGGGTCCGGTGGTGTACGGATTGCATCCGCGACGACCGGCGCGCCGGCCCGTCGCCGCCGGGACCCGTGAGTGATCGACAGCCCCATGTCACACGCCGCCGCTTCCACCACCGATCTCGATTTCGATCTCGACGGCGACACGCTCCGGGAGGAGTGCGGCGTCTTCGGCATCTTCGGCCATCCGGAGGCCTCCGCCATCGTGGCTTTGGGCCTGCACGCCCTGCAGCACCGGGGCCAGGAGGCGGCCGGCATCGTCTCCTTCGACGGGTCGGTTTTCCACTCAGAGCGGCGCCCCGGTCTCGTGGGCGATTCCTTCTCGGACGGCGACACCATCGCGCGCCTCAAGGGCCGAGCCGCCATTGGGCACGTGCGCTACTCGACCACCGGCGGCACGATCCTGCGCAACGTGCAGCCGCTCTTCGCCGAACTCGCCAGCGGCGGCCTCGCGGTCGCCCACAACGGCAACCTGACCAACGCCCTGTCGATCCGCCGCGACCTCGTCCGCGACGGCGCGATCACGCAGTCGACCTCCGACACCGAGGTGATCCTGCACCTCGCGGCCCGCTCCCGGAAGCCGCGGATCATCGAACGCTTCATCGACGCCCTGCAGGCGATCCAGGGCGCCTACGCGATCGTGGCGCTCACCAACAAGAAGCTGATCGGCGCCCGCGACCCGCTGGGCATCCGCCCGCTGGTGCTGGGCGAACTCGACGGCCGCTACATGCTGGCCTCCGAGACCTGCGCGCTCGACATCATCGGCGCCCGCTTCGTCCGCGACATCGAGAACGGCGAGATCGTGGTGATCTCCGAGGAGGGGGTCGAGTCGATCCGCTTCGCCGACGCGGTGCCGATGCGGCCCTGTATCTTCGAGTACATCTACTTCGCCCGGCCGGATTCGGTGGTGAACGGCAAGAGCGTCTACGCGGTGCGCAAGGCGATCGGCCGGGAGCTGGCCCGCGAAGCCTCCGTCGCGGCCGACATCGTCGTGCCGGTGCCGGATTCCGGCGTGCCGGCGGCTTTGGGCTTCTCGCAGGAGACCGGGATCCCGTTCGAGATGGGGATCATCCGCAACCACTATGTCGGGCGAACCTTCATCCAGCCGACCCAGTCGGTCCGCGAGCTCGGCGTGCGGATGAAGCACTCGGCCAACCGGGCGGCGATCGAGGGCAAGAGCATCGTCCTCGTCGACGACAGCCTCGTGCGCGGCACCACCTCGGTGAAGATCGTCCGGATGATGCGCGAGGCCGGCGCCGCGGAGGTGCATTTCCGCATCGCCTCGCCGCCGATTACCTATCCGGACTTCTATGGGATCGACACGCCCGAGCGGGAGAAGCTCCTCGCCGCGACCCACGACCTCGAGGCGATGCGCAAGTATATCGGCGCGGATTCGCTCGCCTTCCTGTCGATCCCCGGCCTCTACCGGGCGATGGGCGAGGAGGCCCGGGACTCCGCCTGCCCGCAATACACCGACCATTGCTTCACGGGCGACTACCCGACCGGCCTGACCGACCTGTCCATCGCCGGCCCGAAGCGCTTCGCCATGCTGGCCGAGGCGGATTGACGGATCTGCGGAATCCGTGCGCGGACGGGCATCCCCCGCCGGCGGAAATGCGCTAGGTCCACGCCATGGCTCAGTCTCAGAAACCCCTGGAAGGCCGCGTCGCGGTCGTCACCGGCGCGTCCCGCGGCATCGGGCGCGCCGCCGCCCTGGCGCTTGCCGAAGCGGGCGCGCACGTGATCGCGGTGGCGCGCACGGTCGGCGCCCTGGAGGAGCTGGACGACGCCGTGCAGGCGGCCGGCTCCAGCGCCACCCTGGTGCCCTTCGACCTCGCCGATTACGACGCCATCGACCGCCTCGGCGCGGCGATCAACGCGCGCTGGAAGCGGCTCGACATCCTGATCGCCAATGCCGGCATCCTCGGCGCGCTCATGCCGATCGGCCACATCACCCCGAAGATCTGGGGACAGGTGATGGACGTGAACGTCACCGCCAACTGGCGCCTGATCCGCTCGCTCGACCCGCTGCTGCGCATGTCGGATGCCGGGCGGGCGATCTTCGTCTCGTCGGGGGCGGCCTCGAAGTGCCGGCCCTATTGGGGTCCCTATTCGGTCTCCAAGGCGGCCCTGGAGGCGCTGGTGCGGACCTACGCGGCCGAGAACGAGACCACGGCCATCAAGGCCATGCTGCTCAACCCGGGACCCCTGCGCACCGGCATGCGCCGCTCGGCCATGCCCGGCGAGGATCCCGAGACGCTTCGGACGCCCGAGGAGCTCGCGCCCCATTTCGTGCGGCTCGCATCGCCCGACTGGTCCGAGACCGGCAAGCTCTACGATTTCCCCACCGACCGGGTGCTGAGCTTCCGCGCGCCCGAGTAAAGGGGGCCGGGGCCTGCGGCCCCGGCGGGTCGCGGGCGGAGCCTGCAGGGTTGAGGGTTCACGATGATCGACGTCCGCTGCATCTGTGCGATCGGCCTGCGGGGCCAGCTCGGCCTGAACGGCCAACTGCCCTGGGAGGGCAACACCGATCCGCTGTTCGTGGAGGACGTGACGCGCTTCTTCGCGCTGACCATGGGCCACGTGCTGATCGCCGGGCCGAAGACCGTGGCCTCGGTGCCCGAATTCGCCTTCAGGGACCGCACCATCGACGTGATCCGCAGCCATGAGGATCCCGAACAGGTGCTCAAGCGCTATCCGGGCCGGCGGATCTTCGTGGGCGGCGGCATCGCGGTGTGGAACGTCTACGCCCGGTACATTCAGAACTGGGACATCACGCGCCTGCCCTACGACGGCGAGGCCGACCGCTGGTTCGACCCCGCGTGGCTGGTGGGCGGTCCGCTGCGGGCGGCCTGAGCGGCCGTCAACGGGAACGGGGACGCATCCCCCTCCCGGTTCGGGACGAAATCAGGCTATGGTTTTGACCGGGCGGCCGGCGCATCGCAGGACGGCGCCGCCTGGGGGGACGAGGCCTTGGGGAGCGCGCAACGCGAAGCGGATCTCGCGCGGCTGATCGCGGGTGTCGCCCGTGGCGAGCGCGCCGCACTCCAGGCGCTCTACGAGGCGACCGCCCCGAAACTTCTCGGGATCATCCTTCGTATCCTGAAGGACCGAGCCGCCGCCGAGGACACGCTGCAGGAGGTGTTCGTGCGCATCTGGCAGCGGGCCGGCAGCTACGATCCCCTGGCCGGCCCACCTCTCGTCTGGCTCGTCGCGATCGCGCGCCACCGGGCGATCGACCGCCTGCGACAGGACAGGTCCGCACGCCTGACGCAAGCCGAGGACGGCTGGTTCGAGCGGCTGGCCGACACGAGCGACGGGGAGGCCGATCTCGCCCGCCGCGATGCCCTGGCCCAGTGCCTCGATCAGGTCGCCATGCCCCAGCGCGATTGCCTCGTCCTCGCCTATTGTGAGGGCTGGTCTCGCGAGGAACTCGCTGCGCGTTTTGATCGGCCCGTGAACACGATCAAGACCTGGCTCCGCCGGGGCCTGCTCAGCCTTCGCACCTGCCTGGAGACCCCATGAGCGGATCCGGCATCCCGCCCGACTGGCAGGACGATCCCGACGGCGCGGCGGGCGAGTACGTCCTCGGCACGCTGCCGCCGGACGAACGCGCCGCCTTCGCGGTGGCGCTGGAGGCGCGTGCCGACCTGCGCCGCGCGGTCGCGGCCTGGGACGCGCGGCTCGCACCCCTCGCCGCCACGATCCCGGCTGTCGCCCCCGATCCCGCGCTCTGGACAGCCATCGAAGCCCGGATCCGACCTGCTGCCGGGGCGGCCTCCGCCGATGCCGCCGGCGACCGGGTCGTCCGTCTGGAGCGCAGGGTCCGGCGCTGGCGGACGACTGCCGCGGCCGCCACGGCCCTCGCGGCGGGCCTCGCGCTCTGGATTGCCGCCGGGGGCACCGCGGCGCTCCGTGAGCCGCACGACTATCTGGCCGTCGTCGACCGGGGCGGGACGCTCCCGGCCCTGATCGTGCGCGTCGATCTGCGGGCGGGCGTCGTGCAGGTCCGCAGCCTCGCGGCCGAGACGCCGCCCGAGCGGAGCCTCGAACTCTGGTACATCGACGCGGGGGCCGCCCCGCAATCCCTCGGCCTCGTCCCGGGCGGGACGGCGCGCCTGCCGATCCCGGCAGCCCTGCGCACCCGCACCGAGACCGCGACCTTCGCGGTCACGGTCGAGCCGAAGGGTGGGGCGCCGGATGGAAAGCCGACCGGCCCGGCCATCTATTCGGGCCGGCTGATCCGCGATTGAGCGGCGATGCAGAAACGCAGACGCCCCCTCCGGCTGGACCGGAGAGGGCGGTAGGCCTCATGGGGCGGCGGATGGGCCGCCCCGGATCGCGTCAGGGCAGCAGCACGCCGTTGATCACGTGAATCACGCCGTTCGACTGCATGACGTTGGCGGTCGTCACCAGCGCGGTGTTGCCCTTGGCGTCGGTGACCATGACCTTCTTGCCCTTGGTCGTGACCGTGAGCGGCTCGCCCTGCACGGTCTTCAGCTCGGCCTGGCCGCCGCCCTGACGGGCCGCCGCCATCAGGTCCTTGGCCGTGTAGACGCCCGGCACCACGTGATAGGTCAGGATGCCGGTCAGCTGCGCCTTGTTCTGCGGCTGGACCAGCGTCTCGACCGTCCCCGGCGGCAGCTTGGCGAAGGCGGCGTTCGTCGGCGCGAACACCGTGAAGGGACCGGGACCCGACAGGGTGTCGACGAGGCCGGCGGCCTTCACGGCGGCCACCAGGGTGGTGTGATCCTTCGAGTTGACCGCGTTCTCGACGATAGTCTTGCTCGCGTACATCGGCGCGCCGCCCACCATCGGGTTCTTGGCGAGGGCGGGGCTCGCCGCAGCGGCGGCGAGACCGAGGCCGAGGGCGAGACGACGAAGCGTTCTGGACATGTTGGCTCCCGTACAGAGCGCCCGAATGGGCGTCGCAGGCCTCTACGAGGATTGTGGGCCGGGAAGTTTCAGCGTCCGTGAGGAATCCCAGGCCGGAGGCGGGATCATCCGGGGCGATCCCGGTTTCGGACCGGCGCGTGCAGCCTCGGCCGCGACCCGTCGAAACCCCGTGCGCGGTCCCTATGTCGTACCGATCAGTGCCCGGAGAGCAGGATGAGCGCCCACAGCTACCGCTTCGGCATCGAGGAGGAGTATTTCCTCGCCGATGCCGAGACCCGCGGCACGCCGCGCGGCGACCTCGCCGCCTTCCATGCCCGCGTGGAGGCCGAATTGCCCGAGACCGGGCGCGAGCTGGTCGCCGCGCAGGTCGAGGTCTGCACGCCGCCCCTCACCGACGCCCAGGCGGCCCGGTCGAATCTCGGCGACCAGCGGACGCGGCTCGCCGGGATCGCCGCGGAACACGGCCTGCGCCTCCTGGCCTGCGGCACCCATCCCCTGGCGCGCTGGGCGCGCCAGATCGCCACCGACGGCGAACGCTACCAGGGTATCCTGTCGGATGTCGGCATCGCGGCCCGGCGGGCGCTGATCTGCGGCATGCACGTCCATGTCGAGGTGCCGGACCCGGAGGCCCGCATCGACCTGATGAACCGGCTGCTGCCGTTCCAGCCGCTGCTGCTCGCTCTCTCCGCCTCCTCGCCGTTCTGGCAGGGCGAGACGACCGGCCTCCGCGCCTACCGGCTCAGCGTCTTCGGCGAGCTGCCGCGGACCGGCCTGCCGGAGATCTTTTCCGACGCCGCCGCGCATGCCCGGTTCGTCGCCATCATGACCCGCTCGGGCGCCATCGCCGACGCGAGCTTCCTGTGGTGGTCCCTGCGGCCGTCGATCAAGTTTCCGACCCTGGAGCTGCGGATCGCCGACGCCTGCACGCGGCTCGACGATTCGCTGTGCATCGCCGCCCTGTTCCGCTGCCTCGTGCGCCTGTGCATCCGCCGCTCCGATCTTCATGCCGGCCTCGACGGCGTCTCGCGCGCCCTGGCCTCGGAGAACCTGTGGCGCGCCCAGCACGGCGGCGTGCAGGCCGCGCTGATCGACGAGGCGCGGGGCGAGGCCGTGCCGTTCCCCGAGGCGCTGGAAGCGGTCCTGGCCCTCGTGGCGGAGGACGCGGATGACCTCGGCTGCGCGGCCGACGTGGCCCGTGCCCGGGCGATCGTCGCCGAGGGGACCAGCGCGGACGGGCAGATCGGCGCCTACGAGGCGGCGCTGGCGGACGGGCAGGACGAGCGCGCCGCATTGTCGGCGGCAGTGGACTGGATCGCCGATGCGGCCCGCTGAGGACGCTTGCGGAACGTCTGGTCAAAGACCCGCGTCGTCATCACGAGCGTAGCGAAGTGACCCAGGGTGGCGCGACCACGAACGGCGTGGCGCGACACTGGGTTGCTTCGCTCCGCTCGCAAAGACGGCGCGGTTCGCCCGGAGGTCGGATCAGCCCTTGTCGAACGGGTTCTGCGAGGTCCGCAAGGACAGGCGGATCGGCGTGCCCGGCAGCTCGAACGCCTCGCGCAGGCCGTTCACGAGGTAGCGCGTGTAGGATTTCGGCAGGGCGTTGAGCTGGTTGCCGAACAGCGCGAAATGCGGCGGCCGGCTCTTCACCTGCGTGGCGTAGCGGATCTTGATCCGCCGGCCCGACACCGCCGGGGGCGGGTTGCGGGAGGTCGCCTCGTTCAGCCAGTCGTTGATGCGCGAGGTCGAGATGCGCCGATCCCAGACCTCGGCGGCCTGCACCACCGCCTGCATCAGCTTGTCGACGCCGTCGCCGGCGAGGCCGGAGAGCGGCACCACCGCGACGCCGCGCACCTGCGGCAGCAGCCGGGTGCAATCCTCGCGGAGCTGCTTCAGCAGGCCGGGCTGGTCGGCGACGAGGTCCCATTTGTTGAGGCCGATCACCAGGGCGCGGCCCTCGCTCTCGACGAGGTCAACGATGGTGAGGTCCTGCTTCTCGAACGGGATCGTCGCGTCGAGGAGCACCACCACCACCTCGGCGAAGCGCACGGCGCGCAGCCCGTCCGAGACCGCGAGCTTCTCCAGCTTGTCGTCGATCCGGGCGCGGCGGCGCATGCCGGCGGTGTCGTGGAGCTTGATGCGGCGCCCGCGCCACTCCCAGTCCAGGGAGATCGAGTCGCGGGTGATGCCGGCCTCGGGGCCGACGAGCAGACGGTCCTCGCCGAGCATGCGGTTGATCAGCGTCGACTTGCCGGCATTCGGGCGGCCCACGATGGCGACCTTGAGGGAGCGGCCGCCGGGGGCGTCCTCGTCCTCCTCCTCGTCGTCGTCGCGCTGGGGCAGGACGCCCTTGAGCGCCTCGTGCAGCTCGCCGAGGCCCTCGCCATGCTCGGCGGAGAACGGGATCGGGTCGCCGAGCCCGAGGGTGAAGGCCTCGTAGGCCCCGGCGAGTCCGGTGCCGCCCTCGGCCTTGTTGGCGATCAGGATAACCGGGCAGCCGGATCGCCGCACCAGCTCGGCGAAGGGCTGGTCGGCCGGCAGCACGCCGGCGCGGGCGTCGATCACGAACAGCACCACGTCGGCGGCGAGGATCGCCGCCTCGGTCTGCATCCGCATCCGGCCGGTGAGGGTGGCGGCGTCCGACTCTTCCAGTCCGGCGGTGTCGATCACCCGGAACTGGAGGCCGCCGAACGCCACGTCGCCCTCGCGCCGGTCGCGGGTGACGCCCGGGCGGTCGTCGACCAGCGCTAGCTTCTTGCCCACGAGGCGGTTGAACAGGGTCGACTTGCCGACGTTCGGCCTCCCGACGATCGCGACGGTCGGCATATCCATGGTGGTTCTCGAGCAGTCCGAACGGAAATCAGCGTGTGATCGGCGGGGGCGGTGCAGCGGGCTCGGGCTTGGCCTCGGTCACCGTCACGGGACCGCCGGCGACGATCGCCGCGTAGACCTCGATGCGCTCGCGCAGGTTCCGCGGCGTGTCGGGATCGGCCACGATCTGGTCGAACCAGCGCCCGGCATCCTCGTAATCGCCCTTCTTGAGGGCGGCGAGGCCCAGCATCTCACGGGCGGTGTGGCGGAACGGCGTCCCGGCGGCCAGACCCTGGAGGTTGGCCAGGGCGGGGTCGGGGTTCGGCCCGTCGAGGCGCAGCAGCGCGGCGCGCAGGCGCGCGAGGTCGCGCAGGCCGTCGCCGAGGCCGGTATCGTCGGCGAGCTTGTCGAACTCGGCAGCCCCCGCCGCCGCATCGCGCTTGCTGGTCTCGGCCGCGGCCCGAAACCGGGAAAGGAGGCGGTAGCCGGCCGGACCCTGCGCCTCCAGGGCCTCGAACGCCTTGTCGGCCTCCGCGACCTTGCCGTCCTTGGCGAGGCGGTTGGCGTCGTCGAACTGCACCGAGGCGGCCTCGGCGGCGACGCGCTGCTGGTTCTGCCAGTAGCGCCAGCCCGCCACGCCCGCCACCGCGAGCACGGCGAGCGCGATGATCACGCCGCTGTAGCGCTTCCAGATCTGGATGATCCGGTCGCGGCGGTAATCCTCGTCGACCTCGCGAAGGAACTCGTTGTTCTCGGCCATTCTATCCCGGCCCGCATGATTTCAGCGGACCACCTCGTACCTCGATCGGGCTCCGCGCCTAACACACGGGCGCGGGGTTGGCGACTGGCAGTCTTTCAGGCGGCGCCGGGCCAGACCGGCACGCCGATCACCGGATAGTGCAGGTAGCGGGCGAAGACGAACCATGCGACCGTCCCGATCGCCACCGCGAGGATGTCGTTGCGCCAGCCCTGCGGGGCCGCCACCGGGCCGCCGTGCTGGGCGGCAACCGCGCCCGGGGCGAGGGCTCGGCGCTTGGCGCTGATCCGGGCCACCACCGCCCAGGCGAGGAAGCCGCCGAACAGCAGCATCGAGCCGAGGTCGCCGTTGGCCAGGAGATGCGCCGTCGCCCAGATCTTCACGGCGAGCAGCATCGGGTGCTTCGCCCGGGTGCGGATGTGTCCCGGCAGGTAGGCGGCGGCGAGGCAGATGAAGGCCGGCCACACGAGGAGAAGCGCGAGGTGGCGCGTCCAGACGGGCGGATCCCAGACCGGGATGTAGCCGGCGAGCCGGTAATCGTGGAATCCGACGCCGACCAGCACCAGCCCGAGGAGCGACAGCGCGGTGTAGCCGAGCTTGAATCGGCCCTCGCCGATCCGGCCGACGAGTGCGGCGCGGCGCGTGCGGGCCATCGAGAAGGCGTGCGTGCCGAGGAACAGCACGAGGCCGAGAATCAGGAGAACCATGGATGACTTTCAGTCGGGCCGCGCGCGGCCGGTCGGCGGCAAGCACTCTGTAATGGTTCTCAAGCGAATCTCCGCGCGTTTGTCCAGGCGCGGCCGGGACGCAGCCGGATGGCGACCATGGGCTCAGCGGACGGGATCGCTGCGATGGGACGGGGCATCCGTGCCCTCGGCCTCGGGACGACCGGCCGGAGGCGTCCGCGTGTCGACCCTCTCCCCCGGCTGCGCGGGGGATTCTCCCCCGCGAAGGGGCCAGGGCTGGCGGCGCGCTCGGCCTCTGCGGCCCTGCTTCTTCTCCTCCCGCTCCCCGCCGCGGCCGCCCCCGAGCCGCCGCTCTCGGCCCTGACGCTGGTCGGGCCGCCCGCGCTCGTCTTCAAGGCGGGCCGCGACGCCTGCGACGGGGCCGACGTGCCCGACGCCCCGGCCCGCGCCTTCCGCGACGCCACGGGCGCGGTGGCGCTCTACGGGATGCATTACCGCAACCGGGCGCTGCGCGGCCCCGATCTCGGCCACCTCAAGCTCGACTGCACGATCGTGCTCGACTCGGGCGAGAAGTCCGACCCGGCGGCCTACGACGACCGCTCCTGGATCACCGCCACCTGGACGGAGGACGGGACCCGGGTCGCCGCCCTGCTCCATCACGAGTACCAGGCCAACGAGCATCCCGGCCGCTGCCCGGCCGGGCAGTACATGGCCTGCTGGTACAACACGATCACGGCGGCGGCCTCGACGGATGGCGGGCACAGCTTCCGGCGGCAGAGCCCGCCCGTGGTGGTCGCCGGGGCGCCGTTCCGGCAGGAGGTCGACCAGGGCCGGCACCGGGGCTTCTTCAACCCGTCGAACATCGTGGCCGACGGGAGATGGCGGTACTTCCTCGCCTCGACCACGGGCTGGACCAGGCCGGGCAGCGATCAGGAGGCCGGCCTCTGCCTGTTCCGCAGCGACGATCCGGCCGATCCGACCCGCTGGCGGGCCTGGACGGACACCGGCTTCACCGCCGCCTTTCCGGATCCGTACCGCGCCGCCCGCCCGAACGCCGCCACCTGCCGGCCCGTCGGACCGTTCCCGGGGCCGGTCGGGGCCGTGGTGCGCCACCGCGGGTCGGGCGCCTGGATCGCGGTATTCATGGCCAAGGCGGGGGAGGGCTTCGCCCAATCCGGCTTCTACTGGACGACCTCCCGCGACCTGATCACCTGGGACAGCCCGCGCCTGCTCCTCGCGGGCGCCACCCTCTACGACGATCCCTGCGGGGCGGCGGCGCCGCTCATCGCCTATCCGGCACTGCTGGACCCGGACGCGCAGGGCCGCAATTTCGACGATGTCGGGGACCGGGCGCTCCTCACCTACGCGAGCCTGCGCACGGAGGGCTGCACGGTCACGTCCGACCGGGACCTGCTGCGCCGCCCGGTGGCGATCCGGGTCTGGCCCTGATCGCCCTTGACCGGGGCGTGCCCGACGCGCGACTCACGGTTCGGCCACGACGAGGTTCGCATGGACGCGCAAGCCGATCCCCAACCGACTCACGATGCCGCGGCGCTGCGCGCGCAGTTCGGCCCGGTCGGGCCGCTCGCCGCCCGCAAGGTGCTCGACCATCTCGACGCGTACGGCCGCCGGTTCATCGCGCTCTCGCCGTTCCTCGTCCTGGCGAGCGCGGATTCAGACGGCAACGTCGATGCCAGCCCCCGGGGCGACGCGCCGGGCTTCGTCGCCGTGCACGATCCCCAGACCCTGGTGATCCCGGACAGGCGCGGCAACAACCGGATCGACTCGTTCCTCAACCTGATGGAGAGCCCCGGTATCGGGCTGATCTTCCTCGTGCCGGGGATCGACGAGACCCTGCGGGTGAATGGCACCGCCGCGATGACGCAGGACCCCGCGCTGCTCGAACCGTTGCGCGCGCAGGGCAAGGTGCCCGCTGCGGGTCTCGTCGTGCGGGTGCGGGAGGCGTTCTTCCATTGCGGCAAGGCCTTGATCCGCTCCCGCCTCTGGGATCCGGCGGCTCATGTCGAGCGTGGCACCTTCCCCAGCCTGGGCCGGATCCTCTCCGACCAGACCGCCGCCGTCGACGTGGCGGAGGCGGAGGCCTCCATCGCGGACGCCTACCGGACGCGGCTCTACTGACCGAGCCGGCCGAGCGCCACGACGTACGGCGCACCGACCGCGGAGGGCGCCGGCTGGCTGATCCGCTGGCAGAGCACGGTGCCGAGGGTCACGCTCAGCATCAGGGCGGTCGCCGAGAGGAAGACCGTCGTCGCCCGGGCATAGGCATGCCCGACATGGATCAGCAGGCAGCCGAAGGCGAAGATCGCGAAGGCCTGGAGCAGGTGCTGCACGGGCGACGTCCTCTCTGCCGGCGGACGCGCGGTCCGGGCCAGCCGGGTTCGCAGGGATCGTCGGCGAACGGCGTGAAAACCCGGTTAACGTCGGGTATAGAGTGGCTTGGACTGGCCGGGCCAGGAGAGGATCCCCCATGCAGCGATCGAGGGTTCCGGACGAGACGGAGGATCGCGCGGTCGGCGCCGGGCCGATCCCGCCGCGCGACACTGCCCTCCTGGGGGCGGGCGCCGTCGGCGCCGGGACGATCGGGGCCTCGGCCCTCGGTGCCCTGGCGCTCGGGGCGGCGGCCCTCGGCGTGGTGGCGGTCGGCGCCTTCGCGATCGGCCGTCTCTCGGTGGGCCGCGCCCGCATCGGCGCCCTGGAGGTCGGGTCGCTGGAAATCGACACGCTCACGGTCCGCGCGCTGCGGATGCCGGACCGCGACCGCGGTTGAAGCATGGGGCCACCGGCTGGAGCTGCGTGAAACGCGAGGATTGGGCACGATGACCGATCGGAGACCGCCTTTCCGGCCCGCCGACGCGGTGGATGTCCTCGGCGAGGTCGAGGGCGATTTCGTCCTGCCGCTCTGCCTGCCGCAGCCCGACCTGCTGATCGGCGAGGATCTCGCCATGCTGGTGCTCGACACGATCAACGGCCAGCGGATCGGCCTGCCCCTCAGCCCGCAGGGCGCGGCCGATCTCCACGCGGTCCTGGGCGAGGCGCTGCGGCTGCTGCAGGCGCGGGACCGGGGTCCGGTCCAGTAGACGGGGCGGCCCGCGCCCGGATCCGGCGTTGGGAAAGGCTTCGTTGAGGCGGCGGGGGTAGACAGGTCTCTGACCCTCCCCCGTGGCGGCCGATGCGCGCTCCGTTGCTCCTCCTGCTCCTGTCCTGCGCCACCCCCGCGCAGGCGCGGCCCGCGACCTTCCTGGCCGTGCATGCCCTCGGCATGGCGTCCCTTCCGCCGGTCCCGTCGGTCGCCCCGCCGCCCTCCGACACGCGGGCGCGCTTCCTCCCGCTCATCGCCCGGGAGGCGGCCGGCACCGGACTGCCGCTCGCGGTGGCCGATGCCGTCGCGCGGATCGAGAGCGACTACGATCCCACCGTGGTGGGAAGCGTCGGCGAGGTCGGACTGATGCAGGTCCGGCCGGCCACCGCGACGATGCTCGGCTTCCGCGGCACCGTCGCCGAGCTGGCGGCGCCGGAGATCAATGTCCGCTACGGCGTGCGTTACCTCGCCGAGGCCTGGCGCCGGGCCGACGGCGACCTCTGCCGCGCCCTGATGAAATACCGGGCGGGACACGGGTCGGAGGCAATGTCGCCGCTCTCGCAGCTCTACTGCGCCCGTGCCCAGGCGATCCTCGCCGATCCCGAAGGCCGGCTCACGCGGACGAGTGCCCACGCGCCATCCCCGATCCGTATCGCGGGCCGGGAGGGGAACCCGGGACATCATAGTTCCATGGCCGCAAGTCCGGCGACGCCCCTGACCTTCTGGGAGGCGCACCGGGCGCGGATCGCCCGGCTCAACGCGTCCGTGGTCGCACGCTGGCGCGCCCGCGGCTGGTCGGCCGCTCCGGCCCCCGGCAATCCCTCCGCCGACCAGGCGGGCGGGTAAGGGCGCTCAGTCGCCGGAGTCGACGGCGTCGCCGTCCGACCGCGTGCCCCGGGCCACCTCGCGCATCGCCGAATCCGCCAGGGGGCGCTGCAGCCGGAGTGCTTCCGCGGTGGGGGCTTCGAGCCAGGTCGCCCATTCCTCCGGTTGCGTGAGCAGGACCGGCATCGCCTTGGGATGAACCGGCCCGACCACGCCATTGGCATCCGTGGTCAGGAACGCGAACAGCCGGTGCTCCGCCGGCACCCGGTCGGGATTCTCGCGCTTCGTTCCCCGCACGCCGGTCCACGGCCGCCAGATCCCCGCGAAGGCGAAGAGCGGCCGGTCGTCATCCAGGGCGAACCAGACCGGCGTCTTGCGGGGCTTGGTGTCGGCATATTCGCTGAAGGCCGTCACCGGGACGAGGCAGCGATGGGCGACCCCGAGCCAGGGGCGCCAGTGCGGGCTCGCGACGTTGCGCACGTTGGTGATGGGGTGCTCGCCGAACGCTTTCGGCCCGGGCATGCCCCAGCGCATCATCGCGAGGTCCCGGCCGGCCGCGCCGTTCAGGACCACCGGCGCGAGCTGGTCGGGGAAGATCGCCGGAAGCGGCGGCAGGTTTCCGGTGCGATCCTGCGCGACGTCGAAGGCCCGTCGCAGAGCCGCCGGGCCGGTCCGTAGGCTGTAGAGATTGCACATGGGCTTCCCGGGCGGTTGGCGGAGCGCGCCGGCGGCGCCCCGCCGCCTCTACACGGTTCCGGTCCGTCCCGCCCGTCTCCGGCGGGACGGACCACGCCGTCTCAGTTCAGGTGGAACACCACCTTCACGCAGCCGTCCGTCTTGTCCCTGAAGGCCTTGTATAGGTCCGGTCCCTCGGCGAGGTCCTGCGAGCGATGGGTGATCAGGGAGGTTATGTCGATCTTGCCCTCCTGGATCAGCTTGGTCAGCGGTTCAAGGTAGCGCTTCACGTGGGTCTGGCCGCTCTTAAGGGTCAGGCCTTTCTGCACGATCGATCCCATGTTGACCGGGATCGGACCGCCATACACCCCGGGAATCGAGACGATCCCGCAGGGCCGGACCGCCTTGATGGCCTCGGCCAGGGCGTAGGGCCGCTCGGTGGCCGTCAGCTTCTCCTGCACGGCCGAGAGCACGCCGGTGAG
Organism: Methylobacterium sp. P5_C11; assembly: GCF_054049775.1. Lineage (NCBI taxonomy): Bacteria > Pseudomonadati > Pseudomonadota > Alphaproteobacteria > Hyphomicrobiales > Methylobacteriaceae > Methylobacterium > Methylobacterium sp. P5_C11. Next base: position 36,762 of record NZ_JBFULS010000025.1, read on the forward strand.
GCCACCGTGGCCGGCGCTCGCTTCCATGCCGACACAGTCGATCACCCCGTCGGCGCCCTGGCCCTTGGTGATCTCCTTGATCCGTTCGAACACGTCCTCGTTCATGAAGTCGATGACGTCGGTGGCTCCAGCTTTCCGGGCGAGGGCGATCCGCTCGGGCACGGTCTCGATGGCGATGATCCGCTCGGCGCCCATGATCTTCGCCGACTGGATCGCGAAGATCCCGACCGGGCCGGCACCCCAGACCGCGATGGTCTCGCCGCCCTGGATCTCGCAATGCTCCGCGCCCTGCCAGCCGGTGGGCAGGATATCCGTGAGGAACAGGACGGATTCGTCGTCCATGCCGTCCGGCACCTTCATGGGAGCGACGTCCGCCATCGGCACGCGCACGTACTCGGCCTGGCCGCCCGCATAGCCGCCGGTGAGGTGCGAGTAGCCGAACAGGCCGGCCGTCGGGTAGCCGAACTGCGCGGCCGCCATCTCGGCGTTGCGGTTCGACCGCTCGCAGACCGAGTAGTTGCCGAGCTTGCACTGCCGGCATGACCCGCAATTGATATTGAAGGGCACGATGATCCGGTCGCCCTTCCTGAACTTGGTGAAGCCCTGACCGACCTCGACGACCTCACCCATGAACTCGTGGCCGAGGACGTCTCCGCTCTTCATGGTCGGCATCAGCCCGTCCATGAGGTGCAGGTCCGAGCCGCAGATCGCGCAGCTCGTCACCTTGATGATAACGTCGCGGGAATCCTCGATGACCGGGTCCGGGACGGTGTCGCAGCGGATGTCGTTGCGGCCGTGCCAGCACAGTGCCTTCATGGCGTTGTTTCTCCGGAAGCTTTCGGGATTGCGGCCATCTCGGCCGCTCTCCCGTAAAGCCCTCGGCGGTACGGCCAAGTTCCGAGGCCGTCCGCGGACCGCCCACTCAGCCTTTGCCGGTCGCGGTCTTCTTGGTGGCCGGAGCGCTGATGCCTTCCGGATCGTCCGGCGGATCGCCGGCCCGTAACCAAGAGGCGTCAACGGTTGGTGCCCCGAAACCGTGGTTTACAAATGTTTCACGTGAAACAGCGGTCTTCAGACCTTCTTCATGGTTTGTGCGCGGTGGAAGCGATGCCGTCGATGCCGATGTGAAGCTGTTCAGGGCCACGGAGGGAGGCGCCCGGGCGGTAAGGCGGAGGGTCGCCCATCAGGCGCGGGGCGACCAAGCGGCGGCTCAACGCCACCACGGCGATTTCGGCCTCGATCCGCGCGAGCGGTGCGCCGACGCAGTAGTGCAGGCCGCCGCCGAAACCGAAATGCTCGAGGTCGCCCCGGTCGGGATCGAAGCGGTCGGGAGTACCGAACCGGGCCGGATCACGGTTCGCGGCGGCGAAAAGCAGGATGACGGGCGCCCCCTTCGGGATCGTCTCGCCGGCCACGGTGATCGTGCCGAGGGCCTTGCGGGTCCGGAAATGGACCGGTGGCTCGTAGCGCAGAACCTCCTCGATGAGGCGCGGCGCGCGCTCGGGATCGGCGCGCAGGCGCTCCAGCTCCTCGGGGTGCCGCAACAGGGTCAGCATAGCGTTGCTGATGAGGTTCACCGTGGTCTCGTGACCGGCGACCAGCAGCAGGACCGCCGTGGACAGGAGATCGAAGTCGCTCAACTGCTTCCGGCCGTCCGGGCCGGGCGCGGCCAGACCGCTGAGCATGTCGTCGGTCGGGCGGCGACGCTTCTCGCGGATGAGGTCGCGCATGTAGGCGGCGATCGTGTCGAAGGCGCCGAAGATCTGGCGGCGGGTCGCGTCGTCGTGGCGCGCGTCCGGCTCCACGGCGGTGGCGAGCTGCGTCGCCCAGGCCTGGAAACGCGGCTCGTCCGCCCGGGGCACCCCGAGCAGCTCGCAGATCACGGTCACCGGCAGGGGATAGGAGAGATCGCCGACGAGGCAGACCTCCCGGCGCCCCCGACACCCGTCGAGCAGGGCGTCCACCTCGCGGGCGATCCGAGGCCGCAGCGCTTGCACCCGTGCGATCGAGAATTCCCGCATGACCAGGCTGCGCAGCCGGTCGTGATCGGGGGGATCGCGGAAGATGAACGGGCGGTGCGTGGCGCTGATGCGGTTCTTGATCGGATTGAGGATCAGGTCCTTGAGCGGATTGCCGGTGCGCGGACGCCGGGGTGGCGGCAGGTCCTCGGAGCTGAGGCGCGGATCGAACAGCAGAGCCCGGATCGCCGCATGCGTGGACACCACGTAGCTGCCGTCCCGCTGGCGCGAGACCGGGCGCTGCCGCAGCCGCGCGTAGAGCGGGTAGGGGTCGGCCCGGTTGGCCGGGTCCATGACGGCGGCGAACAGGGCGTCGTCAGACATGGACGGTCTCGGCGGGTGGGCGCGCCGGGGCGCCCGGGCGCGGCGACGGGAAGCCTGGGACGGCCGTCTCGATGCGGGGTCGGTCGGTGGCGTCGGTGATCGGCGGGAAGGGGGCGCCGGCCATGATCGCCTCCGCGTAGGCGGGCAGCCACCGGGCCTGATCGAACGAGACGGCCGCGATGCTGCGCCCGGCCCGGCCATAGACCGCGAGGAAGCGCCGGGACGCCCGCGAGCCCTGAACCACCGCGACGGAATCGGCGCCCTCCGGCAGTCCGACCAGCTTGATGTTGAGGCCGAACTGGCTCGACCAGAAGGCCGGCAGGTGCGCGTAGGGCCGCTGGCCGCCGGGGCCGGCCAGGATGTTGCGCGCGGCGTGGGCCGCTTGCTCGACGGCGTTGCCCCAGTGCTCGACTGCGACCAGCCGGTCGCCGTAGAGGGGGATCGGCCACCGTGCCACGTCGCCGGCGGCGTAGATGTCCGGGCAGGGCACACCCTCGGCGTCGAGGACGCGGCAGGCCGCGTCGCAGGTCACCCCGCCGGAATCCGCCCTGAGGCCGGCCGCCCGGAGCCAACCGGTCGCCCGGGTCGCGCCGAGGGCCGCGATGACGAGGTTGGTTTTGAGGACGCTGCCATCCGCCAGCCGGGCGCGCGCCACATGTCCCGCCGCATCGCCCTCGAAGGCGCGGACCACGGTCCCCGGGCGGAACGCGGCGCCGGACGCGCGCAGGCTTTCGGCGATCACCCCGCCCACGAAGGTCCCCAGTCCGCGCGCCAGGGGCGCGGCATTCGGATCGACCAGGGTGACGGGCAGTCCGAGATCGCGCAGGCACGACGCCGCCTCGCAGCCGATCAGGCCGCCCCCCACGATCAGTACCTGCCGCGGGCGGGAGAGCAGGGTTTCCCGCAAGGCCGCGGCGTCATCGCGTCCGCGCAGGGTGAAGATCCCGGCGAGCCGGCCGCCGCTCTCGGCGGGCCAGGGCCGGGCCTCCGCGCCGGTGGCCACGAGGAGGGACTCGTAGGCCAGAACCGATCCATCGGCGAGCCGGACCGTGCGGGCCGCCCGGTCGAGGGCCACGGCCGGGCTCCCGAGACGCCAGCGGGCGCGGAGGTCTGCCAGTTCCGGCAGGCGGGTCGCGTCGGCGGCGAGTTCCCCGGCGAGCACGTGCTTCGACAGGGGCGGCCGGTCGTAGGGGCGGTATGGCTCGGCGCCCACCAGGGTGAGCGGCCCGTCGTAACCGCCCCGCCGCAGCGCCTCGGCGCCGCGCAGGCCCGCGAGGGACGCCCCGACCACGACGATGCCGGCGGATTCGGGAGTCATGGCGCGTCCCCGTCGTCCGGGCCGGCCTGGAGGCTGATGGCGCGGACCGGGCACGCCTGCAGCGCCCGCTCGATGGCGCCCCGCCGCTCGGCCGGCGGCGTCGGATCGTAGAACAGGATCTCGTGGCCGCGGAGAACGAAGGCGTCCGGCGCGGCGTAGCAGCACTGCGCGTAGCCCTGGCAGCGGTTGAGGTCCACGACGACCCGAAGCGCAGCGCCCGCAGAGGCCGGTTTCATGCCGACCTCGCCAGAGGGAGCGCGTCTCCGGACCGGGCGAGATCGTCCACCGCGGTCAGGATCGACGCCATGGCGTCCCGTGCCGCGAAGGCGTCCCGCATCGCCCCGGCGCGCTGGCGGAAGCCGGGCTCGTCGAGCACCCGGGACACCGCCGCACGCAGCGCGTCGGAGGTGGGGGTGTTGGTCCCCAGATTGAGGCCAACCCCCGACCAGCCGATCCGTGCGTTCACCTCGGCCTTGTCCTCGGTGAGTCCCGCCGAGACGATCGGCACGCCGGCCGCTAGCGCCTGCGAGACGCTGCCGTAGCCGCCATTGGTCACGAGCACGCTCACCCGCGGCAGCAGGTCCCGGAACGGCAGGAAGGTGGCGACGCGGGCGTTGGCCGGCACCGGCCCGCGCAGCGCGTCCACGGGACGGCCGCCGGTAGTGGTCAGGACCAGGAGATCGTCCCGGTCGGCCAGGGCTGCGAGGGCCGGCTCGACCAGCTCCCCGAAATCCGCGTTGGCGAGGGTGCCCTGGGTGACGAGCACGACGGGCTTACCGGCCGCGTTCGCGCGCTCCAGCTCGGGCCACCAATCGGGCAGCGGCGCCGGGGGCGTCGGCGGCTGGAGCAGGCCGATGAAGCGAAGACCCGGCGGCAGGACGCCGTAATCGTACTCGAAGCCCGGCACCGTGGGCTGCAGGAACAGATCCGGCAGGATCACGACGGAGTGGGGCAGAGAGGCCGGCAGCGGCGGCAGGCCGAGTTCCGCGAGCCGGGCATCCGTGTAGCTCCGCACCGGGTTCACGAAGGCCGCGTCCATGCCGGCCTTCAAGGTCGCGTAGCGGACGTGATCCTCCCGGTCGCGGGCCGGCGGCAGGCCCAGGCCCACGGGTGCGTGATCGGGCCGGTCGAGGAACAGGATGCTGACATTGACGGTCACGATCGGCGGCCGCGGCGCGGTGTCGAGGAGGAGCGGCAACACGCCGAGGAACATGCTGCCGGCCACGATCGCGTCCGGCGCCTCGGCGGCGATCAGGGCGCGCAGCGCGGCGGCCTGGATCGGCATGGGATCGACGAACCGGCGTTGGAACTCACGGCGGTAGCGCTCCGGCCCGGCGGGCAGCGCGGTCTCGCGGAATGCGGCCGCATCATTGTCCGTGTAGGCCGTGAACCGGAGGCCCGCCGCCTCGACCTTCGATCGGAACGCCGGGTCGGTGAGAACCAGGACGTCGTCGCCCCGTGCCGCGGCGGCCCGGCCGACGGCGAGGAGCGGGTTCACGTGGCCGGTCAACGGCGTCGCGGCGATCAGGATCTTCATCTCGGTCTCCTCGAGTGCCGCTGGACGGACCGGCCACACGCCCCGTCACGGTCTCCCCAGCGCGGTGCCGAGACCGACCGGGCGTGTTGCATGCGCTCTACGGTGGGCAATCGCCTGCTGATGCCGCAGGTTACAGCGGGCGGACCGACCTCGTGTGGCAGCGCACAAAACCGGACGGGCGCGCCGGTCAGCACCCATGGCTTGCCGTCCTTCGAGCCGAACGCGTGCTGATGCGATCATACCGGTATTGGCCCCGACGAACAGACCATCCCGGCCGGGACGTTCACCGGGACAGGACGGCTTGGCCGCGGTCGACGGGCCGCACCCGCCGCGGCCGCGTCGCCGGCTGCCGACGACGCGGCGGCACCGGGCCGCCGCGCGTTAATCGGTGACGATCACCCGGTTCGGCAACTCGTCGGGATCGCCCGGCTCCGCCGGGAGGCGTTCCGCGAGACAGGCGCCCACCCGCTCGACCGCCGCGGTCAGGCCGGGCTCGACGGCGCCGCGCCCGAGGGCCAGCACGAGGTCGGCGAGAATGCCGTCCCAGGTGGCCGGCGGGATCGCCCGCAGGACGCCGAGATCGGTGACGATCTCCGCGTGCCGCTCGGCGAGCGACAGGTAGAGGAGGACGCCGGTGCGCCGGCGCGTCAGGCTCAGCCCCCGGGACCAGAAGGCCCGCTGGGCCGCTTCCCGGGCGCGGGCGCTGCGCAGGCGGCGCGGGACGAGGGCGAGGCGCAGCCCCTCGCTCTGGCTCGCCGCCAGGATCGCGGCCACGAGGGCCGCCTGGGCAAGCAGGATCGACGCGGCGCTCCAGGCCGTCAGGACGAGCAGCGGCCAGGGGAGGACCAGCGCCGCCACCAGGGCCGTCAGCAGGACGAACGAGCGATAGGCGCCCGCCCGCCGGCTCACCATCACGACGATCTCGCCGGATGTCCCGGCCTCGGCGCGCGCCACCGCCCGGGCGAGCCGGTCCCGCGCCTCGGGTGTCAGCACGTCCGCGCCCCTACCAGTCACCGGAGGCTCCTCCGCCGCCCGACGAGCCGCCGCCGCCGGAAAATCCGCCGTCGAAGCCCCCCGACGACCCGCCGTCCGAGAAGCCGCCGCCCCATCCACCCGAGCCGGGACCCGGCAGGAAGACGATGCCGCCGCCGCGCCCCGACCGGCCACCCCGGTTCATGCGCCAAGCGACGAACAGCACGATCAGGAACAGGGCGATGAAGACCGCGACCTGCGCGGGATCGACCTCGTCGGCGCGCACCTGCGGCTTGCGCTGCCATTCCTGCGCGTCGCCCGACAGGATCGACAGGATCCCGTCGACGCCCGCGTCGAGGCCGCCGAAATAGTCGCCGGTCTTGAAGCGCGGCGTGATGGCGCTGGCGATGATCACCCGGGAGAGGGCGTCGGTGAGCGCGCCTTCGAGGCCGTAGCCGACCTCGATCCGCACCTTCCGCTCGCTCGGCGCCACCAGCAGCAGGACGCCGTTGTTGGTCTTGGCCTGCCCGAGCTTCCAGTCCCGGAACAGGCGGTTGGCGTAGTCCTCGACGGTCGTGCCCTGGAGGTTCGGCACCGTGGCGACGACCACTTGGTCCGAGGTCTTGTCCTCGTGCGCCTTCAGCTTCGCCTCGAGCGTGCCGCGCTGCTCCGGCGTGAGGATGCCGGCCGCGTCGACCACGCGGCCGGTCAGCGCCGGGAAGCTCAGCTCGGCCGCCAGCGCTCCGATCGCATAGACCGTCAGGCAGGCCGCCAGGACGGCCAGCGACAGGGCGAGCCGCACCCGGACGGGCATGACCCGGCTCATGGCCCGGCTCATGGCCCGGCTCATGGCCCGACCCTCGGTCCTGCCCATGGGCGGCACCCTAGAACTTCACGTTCGGCGGCCGGTCGGCGTTGGGCGTCGCCGTGAAGGTCTCCATCGGCTTGGCGTCGGGATACAGGATCGCCGCGATCCAGCGACCCGGGATGGTGCGCACCTCGGTGTTGTAGGCCTGGACGGCCGTGATGTAGTCGCGCCGCGCCACCGCGATGCGGTTCTCGGTGCCCTCGAGCTGCGATTGCAGGGCGAGGAAGTTCTGGTTCGACTTGAGGTCGGGATACTTCTCCACCGTCACCAGCAGGCGGCCGAGCGCGCCGGAGAGCTGGTTCTGGGCGTCCTGATATTCCTTGAACTTCTGCGGGTCGCTGACCGTGGAGGCGTCCACCTTCACGCTAGAGGCCTTGGCGCGCGCCTCGGTGACCCCGATCAGCACGTCCTTCTCCTGTTGGGCGTAGCCCTTCACGGTCTCGACGAGGTTGGGGATCAGGTCGGCCCGGCGCTGGTACTGGTTCTGCACCTCGCTCCAGGAGGATTTCGCCTGCTCCTGCAGCGTCGGCACCCGGTTGACCGCCCCGCAGCCGGAGAGACCGGCGGCCACCAGGATCGCCGAGAGCACGCCGAGGAGGCGCGCCGCGGGCGATGTCCGGCGCACCGCGCCGGCCGTCAGCGTCGTTCCCATATCGTCCCCCTTCTGCCGGCCGAGACTCGGCCGCTTGATCACGAACACGAGAGATAAGGGCACGAACCGTCAAGGTAAGGCCCTTGCGTCCGTTGCCTTGAAGGTTTGTGGCGCCGCCCGGTAAGGGGGCGGCAACGGTCCGGGCCTGCGCACGTTCGGATCAGCGGGCGGACCGATCGGCACGGCGCCGCGGAGACCGGGAATGGATGCAGCACTCGCCGACCATGTCAGGGCCGCCAGCGCCGCCGCGCGGCGCCACGCCCGGGCGTTCCGGGCGCCGTCCGGCAAGGACGCGCTCCCCTGGTCGATCATCGAGGCGTTCGACGCCCGGGTCCGTGGCAACCTCGCCCGCGATCCTCGGATCGAGGACGAGCGCGACCGCGTCCTGATCGCCGCCGTGAAGCTCGCCGAGACGCCGGTCGAGGAGGGGGAGGAGACCATCGCCGAGGCGCGCGCCCATCTCGTCGACGCGATCGACTACCTCGAACAGGCGGTGCTGCGCTTCGGCCGCGTCAACCGGGAGGGGGCCAAGGCCGGTCTCGGCACCTATGGCCAGCCGGTCGGATCCCGCGACTGACGGCGCGCCTGAACCGAGCGCCGGATGCCCGCCGACCTGCCCGCGGCCGCAACCCTGAGCCGCCTCGACCTGAAGACGCTCCGCCTGTTCGCGGCCATCTGCGAGGAGGGGACGCTCAATGGCGCGGCCCGGCGGGCGGCCATCGCCCCTTCGGCGGTGAGCAAGCGCCTCACCGAACTGGAGCACGCGCTGGGCTGCACGCTGCTGACCCGCGAGCCCCGCGGCATGCGCCCGACGCCCGCGGGCGAGACGCTGCTGCATCATACCCGGCGAATGCTGGCGAGCGCCGAGCAGATCGCCCTGGAACTCGCCGAACACGCCCGCGGCGTCCGCGGCTTCGTGCGGGTGCTCGCCAACCTCTCGGCCATCGTGGAATTCCTCCCCGAGGATCTGCAGGCCTTCCTGGCGGCGCAGCCCGGGATCCGTCTTGACCTCGAGGAGCGCCCGAGCGGCGGCGTGGTGGCAGGGGTCGAGGAGGGACTCGCCGATCTCGGCATCTGCGCGGGGGCGACCGATACGCGGTCCCTCGACGCCCACCCGTATCGGTCCGATCGCCTCGTCCTGGTGATGCCGGCCGGGCATCCCCTGAGCGGCCGCGACGCCGTCGCCCTGGCCGACACCCTCGACTACGACCATGTCGGCCTGCACGCGGAGAGTTCGATCTACGCCGCGCTGCGGGACGAGGCGCGGCGCCTCGGCCGGCCCCTCCGGCTGCGCATGCACGTGCCGAGCTTCGACGCGATCTGCCGGATGGCGCAGGTCGGGATGGGCCTCGGCACCGTGCCGGAGCACGTCTACGCCCTGCTCGGACCGCCGATGCGCCTCGCCGCCGTCGCCCTGACGGATCCCTGGGCGCAGCGTACCCTGCGCCTCGTGGTCCGCCCCGGTCCCCTGACGCCCGCCGCGACGCTCCTGCTGGCGCATCTCAGGGCGGCTGCGCGCTGACGACGTGCGTTCTCCGTACGCGAACGCACGGTGGTGCATGACGTTTGGACTTAAATTGCTGAATTGCAGTAATCACACAATCAATAAAGATGGAGGAGAGAATGTCCGGTCCGCTCAGCGGCATCCGTGTTCTTGAGCTTGGTCAGCTGATCGCGGCGCCGTTCGCGACGCGCTTGATGGCCGAGTTCGGCGCCGAGGTGATCAAGGTCGAGCCGCCGGGCGAGGGCGACCCGCTGCGCAAGTGGCGCAAGATGCACGAGGGCACCTCGCTCTGGTGGTACCTGCAGTCGCGCAACAAGAAGTCGATCGCCATCAATCTGAAGTCTCCGGAAGGCCTCGACATCGTCAAGCAGCTCGCCCGGAGCGCCGACGTCGTGGTCGAGAACTTCCGCCCCGGCGGCCTGGAGAAGCTCGGTCTCGGCTGGGACGTGCTCTCGGCCCTCAACCCGAACCTCGTGATGGTGCGGATCTCGGGCTACGGCCAGACCGGCCCGTACCGCGACCGGCCGGGCTTCGGTGCCATCGGCGAGTCGATGGGCGGCATCCGCTTCACCACCGGCAGCCCGGATTCGCCGCCGGCCCGGGTCGGCGTCAGCATCGGCGACACCCTGGCCTCGCTCCACGGCGTCATCGGCGCCCTGATGGCCCTGTTGCGGGTCAAGACCGGGCAGGGCGCGGGCCAGGTCATCGACGTCTCCCTCGTCGAGAGCGTCTTCAACGTCATGGAGAGCCTCGTCCCCGAATACGACCTGCTGGGCGAGGTCCGCACCCGCACCGGCGGGGCGCTGCCCGGCATCACCCCGTCGAACACCTATCCCACCCGGGACGGCGGCTACGTGGTCATCGCCGGCAACAGCGACCCGATCTTCCGCCGCCTGATGACGGCGATCGGCCGGCCCGACCTCGCGGAGGATCCGGCCCTGCGCAACAACGAGGGCCGCTCAAAGCAGTCCGCCCTGCTGGACGGCACGATCGCGGACTGGTCCAAGACCAAGACCGTCGCGGAGGCCCTCGCCGTCCTCGACGCCGCCGACGTGCCGGCCGGCCGGATCTACTCGGTGGCCGACATCGTGGCCGATCCGCACTATCAGGCCCGCGACATGATCCTGCAGGCGGAGCTGCCCGGCGGGACGGCCGTGAAGATGCCCGGCATCGTCCCGAAGCTCTCCGAGACCCCCGGCGAGGTCCGCTGGCAGGGACCGGCCCTCGGCGCCCACACGGATTCCGTGCTCACCGAACTCGGCCTCGACGCGGCCCGCATCGCCGCCCTGCGCGAGAAGGGAGCCGTGGCATGAGCGGCGACGCCCTGATCGTCCAGGAGGTCGCCACCCGCGACGGCTTCCAGATCGAGCCGGTCTTCGTCGAGACCGCCGAGAAGATCCGCCTGATCGATGCCCTCGCGGAAGCCGGGTTCAGCCGGATCGAGGTCTCGTCCTTCGTCTCGCCGAAGGCCGTGCCGGCGCTCGCCGACGCGGCCGCGGTGTTCGCCGGGATCCGGCGCCGGCCGGGCACCGTCTACGTCGCCCTGGTGCCGAACCCGAAGGGCGCCGAGCGGGCGCTCGCCGCCGAGGTCGACGAGATCAACCTCGTCGCATCCGTGAGCGAGACTCACAACCGCGCCAACATGGGCATGAGCCCGGCCGACTCGATCGCCGGCTTCGCGCGGATCATGGATTCGGTGCGGGGTGCGCCCGTCAGCACCAACGCCACGGTGGCGACCGCCTTCGGCTGCCCCTTCGAAGGCGACCAGCCGGCCGACAGGGTCGTCGCGCAGGTGGAGCGATACCTGTCGCTGGGCGTCGACGGGGTGACGCTGGCCGACACCACCGGCATGGCCAATCCCCGGCAGGTCGGCCGCCTCGTCGCGCGGGTCCTGCCCCTGATCGGTCCCGGACGCCTGACGCTCCACTTCCACAATACCCGCGGCCTCGGCCTCGCCAACGTGCTGGCGGCCTACGACGCGGGCGCCCGGCGCTTCGACGCGGCCCTCGGCGGCCTGGGCGGCTGCCCGTTCGCGCCCGGCGCCACTGGCAACATCTGCACCGAGGATCTCGTCAGCATGGCCCACGAGATGGGTGTGCCGACGGGCCTCGACCTTCCGGCGCTGATCGGCCTGTCGCGGGACCTGCCCCGCCTCGTGGGTCACGAGGTGCCCGGCCAGGTCGCCAAGGCCGGACGACCCTGCGACCTCCACCCGCCGCCGGCCAAGGCGGCTTGACCGGAGAAGAACTGCGGTGGGCTCGCAATGGCCCGCCCCACGGACGCGGCCCGTGAAACGCCGACGTCTCTGACGGACGCAATGCGCGCCCTCTCCCGTACGGGAGAGGGTTGGGGTGAGGGGTGCGACCTCCCCGGACAGATTTCTTCCCTCACCCTGTCCCCCTCCCGCACGGGAAAGGGGACCGGCGCCTCGTCCGCCCAACGTGGCATCACTGTCGTGTGCCGTTGGCCGACCCAAACTCGATTCCGCGGGAAGCCGCCCACCCGAAGGCGGCCCCGCGCCCGATAGGTTCCGAAAGAACCACCACGGAGGAAACCATGACCGCAGCCCTGTCGGGTTCGCCGGCCGCCGTCGAGGCCGGCGCGGTGACGGAGAGCGGCGTCGTCCGCAAGGTCGCGTGGCGGCTCATGCCCCTGATCATGATCTGCTACATGTTCGCGTTCTTCGACCGCATCAACATCAGCTTCGCCAAGTTCCAGCTCCAGAGCGACCTCGGCTTCAGCAACGTCGCCTACGGGCTCGGCGCGAGCATGTTCGTGATCGGCTACGTGATCTTCGAGGTGCCCTCGAACCTGTTCCTCTACCGGGTCGGGGCGCGGCGCTGGATCGCCCGGATCATGATCTCCTGGGGCATCGCCACCGCGCTCATGATCCTGATCCGCAGCGAGTGGCACTTCTACGCCCTGCGCTTCCTGATCGGCGCCATGGAGGCGGGCTTCGCACCGGGCATCCTCTACTACCTGACCATCTGGTTCCCGGCCTCGCATCGCGGGCGGATCACCAGCTTCATGTTCGTGGCCTCGGCCTTCTCGGGCATCTTCGGGGCGCCGGTGGCGGGCCTGATCCTCGGCGGGCTCAACGGCGTCGGCGGCCTCGCAGGCTGGCAGTGGCTGTTCCTGGCCGGCGGCCTGCCCTGCCTAGTCCTCGGACTGCTCGTACTGATCCGCCTCGACGACCGGATCGCCGACGCCCGCTGGCTCTCCGAGCCCGAGAAGGAATTCCTGTCGAGCCGCATCGCCCACCACAACCGCGAGATCGGCGACCACTCGCTCCTCGGGGCGATCCGGCAGCCGGGCTTCCTGATGATCGCGCTGATCTACTTCCTGCTGCAGATCGGCTCCTACGGCCTGAACTTCTGGGGGCCGGACCTGATCAAGACCGCGAGCGGCGGGCAGGCGGCCTCCGTCGGCTTCCTGACGGCGATCCCCTACATCTGCGGGGCGATCAGCATGGTGGTGATCGGGCGCCTGTCCGACGCCTCGGGCGAGCGGCCGAAATTCGTCGCCGGCCTCGCCGTCGCGGCGGCGCTCGGCTTCTTTGGGGCCGGCCTGTTCGACAAGCACATCGTGCCGCTCATGTTCGCCCTCGCGCTGCTGGGCGCCGGCATCGTGGCGTCGATCCCGACCTTCTGGACCCTGCCGGCCAAGCTCGTCACCGGCGTCGGCGCGGCAGGCGGCATCGCCCTGATCAACACGCTCGGCCAGTTCGGCGGCATCGTCAGCCCGGTGATGGTCGGCTGTGTGAAGGACCTGACCGGGTCGACCACGCCGGCCCTCTACGGCATCGGGGTCCTCTGCCTCGTCGCCGCCGGGCTCGCGCTCTTCGCCATGCCGGCGAGCCTGCGCCGCAGCGACCGCGCGGTGTGAGACGAAGGCGGCGCGCGTCCCGGACGGCAGATCACGGGACGCCCGCGCGGGCCGCGGTCCGGTAGTCCCGGGGCGTCACGCCGTGGCGGTCCCTGAAGCGGCGGGCGAAGTGGGCCTGGCTGGCGAAGCCGCACCCGTAGGCCAGCATGCCGATCGACAGGTGGGCGCAGGCGGGATCAGTCAGCCGCCAGGCGGCCGCCTCCAGCCGGCGGTCCCAGATGTAGTCGGAGATGTGCCGGCCGCGCTCGTGGAACAGCTCCTGGAGGCGGCGCAGCGACAGCCCCATCGCGGCGGCGAGCGCGGGGGGATCGAGGGTCGGGTCGCACAGGTTCGCTTCGATGTAGGCCTTGGCGCGCTGGACCGTGGCGTTGCCCTGGACCGAGCGGGGGATCTCCTGCGCCAGCCGATCGGCGAGGCTCGCCACGATCAGATCCATGCCGATGCCGGCCATGCGCGCCGCCGTGACTGCGTCGAGCCGGTGGCTCATGCCCAGCAGGTCGCGAAAGAAGGTCTGGGCCAGGAGGGTGGGGCCGGCATCCCCGTTGAGGGTCAGCGCCGTGTAGAGCCGGGTCGGCCCGAGTTCGCCTTCCAGGCGCTCACGGGGAAGTTCCATGAACAGGTATTCGCTGTCGGCGTCCGAGGCCACGACCCCGGGCCGTTGATCGAGCACCACGATGTCGCCAGCCCTCTGCACCGAGCACCGGTCGTCCTGAAGGCTCGTCGTACGACCGGCCAGCGCGAAGGCGACGCAGACCCGCCCCTCTGCCCTCCGACGGCGGAGCGTGTCGGGGGTCGCCTCGCTCCGGACGGACCTCTGTGCGATGCGGCTGACGAGGAGCGGGCCGACGGCCGCGACGTCCAGGCGCGCCGCGAACGGGCTGTCGTCGAGACGCAGCTGCTCGATGGGTTCGCACTGGTCGAACAGGGTCTCCCGCCAGCGCCGGAAGCCGTCCCGGGGATGAAGCCCGGCGGTCGTGAAAAGCGTCTGCATCCCTGCCGCTCCGGGAGTCCTGCGGTTGCATCGCGACCATGACCGGCGAACGCACCGCACGATGCCGCGCGCTTCGCAGCCTGGCGGCCGCACGCGCAGACCAAAGCCGAAGACGGCTTCAAGTGCAGATCATGTCGGCTGAAATCAGTGAACGCCACAGTAACCAATCCGCGGGCGCCGCCGTTTGCGCGGTCGGACAAGAGACCTCGCGCCGCCAGACAAACCGCGCTCCGCTCATATTGTATATTATCTGCATCCTCAAGAAGCGGCGGGAAATCCGCACGCGGGGGTCGACTCCTCACCGGCCAATCCCTGGCCCTGCAACAACTTAGCGCCACCGTTCCGTCCCGGCTCGATCGCCCGGATGAGGTGCCGGCGGTGGCGCGCCGTACAACAGCGATGTCTCAAATGGATACCCATACCGATCACCGTTCGACGTTCATGCTGGAAAAGGTCGGTGCGATCGTCGCGGCCTACGTGTCCCGCAACGCGGTCGAGGCCGCGGCCCTGCCGGGGCTGATCGACCAAGTGCACACGGCGATCGCGCGTCTCCGTGGGACCGCGCCGGGCTCGGGCGGCCTGAGCCAAGCGCAGGTCGAGGCCTCGATCCAGGACGCGGGCCTGATCAGTTTCATCGACGGCCGGCCCTACCAGACCCTGAAGCGCCACCTCACCGCGCACGGGCTCACGCCCGAGCGCTACCGGGCCAAGTACGGCCTGCCGGCCGATTATCCGATGGTTGCTCCGGGCTACGCGGCGCGGCGGTCGGTGATCGCCAGGGCGATTCAGCTCGGCCAGAAGGCGGCCTGAGCGATGACCCCGGACTCATCCGACGACCGGATGCCGGTGACGTCCGCGCCCTCGCCGGGAACTCAGGACGCCCTGACCCGCATCGCCCGGATCCTCGACGTGCCGGTGGCGAGCTTCTACCCGGACGCCGACCGGTCCGAGATGGCGATCAGCCAGGCCGCCGACCTCGTCACGGCCTTCGTGGCGATCGACAATCCCGCGGCGCGCCGGACCTGCCTGGCCTTCGTGCGGGCCATGGCCAGTTCCTGAGGCGTCGGGGGGCGCCGCAGGGAGCCGGACCGGAGACCGTCCGCTCCGCGTCACGCGGGGCTCGGCTTCCGGTCCGGCCGCTCAGAACACCTTGCGTCAGACCACCTGGCGTCAGAACACCTGGCGTCAGAACACGTGGCGTCAGAACACGTGGCGCAGGATGAAGAACAGCACGGCCGCGAGAGTGATCGCCGCCGGCAGGGTCAGGATCCAGGCGAGCGCCATGTTGCGCACGGTGGCCATCTGCAGCCCCGAACCGTTGGCCGCCATCGTGCCGGCGACGCCGGACGACAGGATGTGTGTGGTCGAGACCGGCAGGCCGTAGAGTTCGGCCAGCCCGATCGTGCCGGCGGCGACGATCTCGGCCGAGGCGCCCTGCGCGTAGGTCAGGTGGATCTTGCCGATCTTCTCGCCCACCGTCACGACGATGCGCTTCCAGCCGACCATGGTGCCGAGGCCCAGTGCCAGGGCGACGCAGACCTTCACCCAGCCCGGGATGTAGCGCGTGCCGTCGTTGAGAAGGCCGGAATAGCCTTTCAGGGTCGCCTTGTCGGCCTCCGAGAAGCCGGCTCCGGCGTTCGGGAGCACCCGCACCGCGTCGGCGGCGAGATACATGTCGCTGCGCAGGTTCTGGGTCTGGGCGGCCGGCACCGTGCGGATCGCGCCGTAATTCTTCACGCTGGCGGCGATGTCGTCGGAGAGCGCCGCCAGCGCCGCGTAGACGGGCGGCGTGTCGAGCACCTTGGTCTTGAGCGCCTCCGTCACCGTCCGGCGCGCCGCCGCGGCGTCCGGCATCGGTGCACCCTGCGCGCGGGCGGAGAAGACCTGTCTCGCCGCCGTCGAGGCCTGCACGAAGGCGGGAGTCGTGTCGTCCGCCATGGTGCGGTTGAGCGCGTAGGCGGTCGGGGCGGCGCCGATCAGGATCAGCATGATCAGGCCCATGCCCTTCTGCCCATCGTTGCCGCCGTGGAAGAACGAGACCAGCGTGCAGGTGAGGATCAGCAGGCCGCGGATCCACGGGGGCGGGGGTGCCTCACCCTTGGGCGCCTCGTAGAGGTCCTTGCGGCGCACAGCGAATTTCAGCGTGCGCAGCAGCAGCGCGGCGAGCACGAAGCCGCAGACCGGCGAGAACAGCAGCGCTTTGAAGACGTTGAGCGCCTGGTTCCAGTCGACGCCCGCGGTGCCGTCGCCGCCGTTCATCAGCTGGTTGGCGAGGCCGACGCCGAGCACCGAGCCGATCAGCGCGTGGGATGAGGAGTTGGGCAGGCCGAAGGCCCAGGTCCCGAGATTCCAGAGGATCGCAGCCAGCAGGAGCGCGAAGATCATCGCGTAGCCCGCATGCGAGCCGACGTTGAGGATCAGCTCGACCGGCAGCAGCGTCACGATGGCGTAGGCCACGGCGCCCGAGGACAGCATCACGCCGAGGAAGTTGAAGAAGCCCGACCAGATCACCGCGACGAGCGGGGGCATCGAGTGGGTATAGATCACCGTGGCGACCGCGTTGGCGGTGTCGTGGAAGCCGTTCACGAACTCGAACGCCAGCGCGATCAGCAGGGCGAGGCCGAGCAACGCGAAGGCGCCGTAGGCCAGGGGTGCCTCGCCGACGGCGTTCATGTCGGCGATGAGGCTCACCACCGCGTAGCCGAGACCCGCCACCAGAACGAGCAGGAAGGCGACCACCCCGCCGAGATGCATCCCGTGATCGAGGCGCGGGCCGCCCGCGGACCGCCGTCCGGCCGCTCCCGAAGGCATCATGGCGGAATCGGACATGAATCCTCGCGCAGCACCTTCTCGATGGGAACCGGGAATTAGGAGGTGCCCATGACGGGCCGGTGACGCCGGCGCTCCCCGGACAGGCAACAACGGCTTTCGCCTCCCGGAGATCTGCTGCCGGCGCGCGCCGATCGATCCGTCCGGACCGTCCCCGCTCGGCCGGGACAGGGCGGATCGACCTTGGCGGCGCTCGCCCGGCCGTCGACGCGGCCGCGCCGGCTTGACGGCCGGCAATCGAAGTCATGCTGAATCAAAGATTAGGACTTGATGATATCTGTGTTGGCAAAGTTTATCGCCTGTTGCCACGAAGATACAGATGCAAAACTTGAGAAGTATGACTGAATTATGACAGATTATCGTGGGTATACTTGGCTAAAGCTTCCGCCCGCAGGCCGAAGGGTCGCGATGTGCGGGGGCTCGACATGTTGGTTCGATACGGGGTCTCGATCGCGGCCTTGGCGGTCGCGGCGTTCGGTCCGGGGGCGCAGGCCCAGACCGTCAACACCACGGCTTCGGACGTGAATGTCCTCAGTCTGCTGGCGCCGTATCTTCTGCTCAACTCGAGTGCGACCGGCCAGCAGACGCTGCAGCTCAACCTGTCGCAATCGGCGGCGGTCAACACCGGCGCCGGCCGGGCGCAGCAGGAACTTGCGATCAGCGACAAGAGCCTGCTCGGCTCGGCGAGCAACAACCTCTCCGCGGTGGGGCTCGGCACCTACGGCGTCGCTGCCAACCTCGCGGGCGGCCTGCCGGGGCAGACGCCGATCAACGGCCTTGTCCCGCAGCAGCTCGTCGGCGGCCTCGGCGCCCAGCTCGGCCCGATCTACCAGCGCGGTGTCGCGCAGGGGGCGAGCGGCCCCCTCGGCAGCGTCGTCAACCTGCTGGTGGGCGCCTACAGCGTCACGGGGAACAACCTCGGCGTCGCCAAGAACTACTTCGCCAACGGCGCGGCCAACAATCCGAGCGTGACCCCGGCCGGCTACGTAGCGGTCCCGGCCGTGCCCCCGGCCGGCTCCAGCCTGCCCACCGCCAACGGCCTGCCGAACACCACCAACAGCGTCTACGACCTCGCCTACAGCGTGACCAACACGCAGGCGGGACAGGACGTCTACGGCTCCTCGCGGCCCGTCCAGGCGGCGCCGGCCCGGTTCAACGTCTTCGACCCGTCGGCCCTCAACGGCATCGCCACCAACCCGTCCTTCCCGAGCGGGCACACCACCTACGCCTATACCGACGGCATCCTGCTCGCGATGCTGGTGCCGCAGCAGTACCAGAGCATGCTGGCCCGGGCCGCCGACTACGCCAACAGCCGCATCGCGCTGGGCGTGCACTATCCCCTCGACATCATCGGCGGCCGGGCGCTGGCCACCTACGACCTCGCCCAGGCGTTCACCAACCCGGCCTACATCAACAACGCCGCGGTGACCGGCACGGCGCTCAACCTGCCGACCCAGTTCGTCCAGGCGCAGGGCCAGATCCAGGCCTATCTCGCGGCCCAGTGCGGCAACACGGTCGCGGCCTGCGCGGGCAGCGCCGCCAACAGCGCGGGCAACCCCTACGTGCCCTCCGCGGCCAACCAGACCGCCTACCAGAGCCGCCTGACCTACGGCCTGCCGACCCTGTCCTTCGCCCAGGCGCCCCGCGAGGCGGCCCCCGCCGGCGGGCCGGACGCCTCCATCCTGCTCGCGCCCCTGTACGGCGGCTCGACCGCGGCGGCCCGGACCCTCGCGCCGAACGGCGGCCTCTACGGCCAGCTCGCGACGGGCACCATCAACCAGATCCTCGTGAACACCGAGACCAACGCACTCGCGGCCTTCTACGGAAGCCCGCTCAGCTACTGGAGCCGCATCGACCTCTATGCGACAGCCGGATACTTCGGGTCCGTCACCGGCACCCTGCGGATGGACCTCGGCGACCGTCTCGGCATCGACGTCGGCATCGGCCAGGGCGGCGCGCTCTACGCCAACGGCACCATCGCGGGCACCGCCTTCGTGGGGGCCGGCGGCCTCCTCGGCGGCACGGGCACGCTGGGCGGCATCAGCGCCCTGCCGGGCGGCACGGTCGCGCCGGGCCATTCCATCGGCGCGCTGGCCGTCACCGGCGCCGTCGCTTTCGCGCCGGGTTCGATCTATCAGGTCGAGGCCAACGCCGCCGGCCAGTCCGACCGGATCGCCGCCGGGGGCGCCGCCTTCCTGTCCGGGGGCACCGTACAGGTTCTGGCGGCCTCGGGCGCGTACAGCCCGCGCACCACCTACACCATCCTCTCCGCGGCCGGCGGCGTGTCGGGCCAGTTCGCCGGCGTGACCGCCAACCTCGCCTTCCTCAGCCCGGGCCTGCGCTACCGGCCCGGCGCGGTCGACCTGACGCTGACCCGCAACGACGTGGCGTTCTCCAGCAGCGCCACCAGCCGGAACGGCGCGGCCGCGGCCAATGCCGTCCAGGCGTCCGGCTCCGGCCGGCTCTACGACGCGGCGGTCGCGTTCACGTCCGGCGAGGCGGCGGGCGGCTTCCGGGCGCTCGCGGGCGATATCCATGCCGGCACCGTGTCCACCGCCTACGAGACGGCGTTCTTCGTCCGCGAGGCGGTGCTCGACCGCCTGCGCTGGGGCAACCCCGGCACGGGCCTGGATTACGGCACCCTGCCGTCCGCCTACGCGGCCGACCTGCCGGGCCGGCCGCCGGTGGTGGCGGCCGTGCCGGTCCGGACCCTCGATCCGCAGGTCTTCGGCCTCTGGGGCCAGGGCTTCGGGGCGTTCGGCACCGCCGACGGCGGCGGCAACGCGGCCGACCTGAACCGGCAGATCGCGGGCTTCGCCGCCGGCGCGGACCTGCGCCTGCCGGGCGGAATGCGGTTCGGCGTGGTCGGGGG
Organism: Methylobacterium sp. P5_C11; assembly: GCF_054049775.1. Classification (NCBI taxonomy): domain Bacteria; kingdom Pseudomonadati; phylum Pseudomonadota; class Alphaproteobacteria; order Hyphomicrobiales; family Methylobacteriaceae; genus Methylobacterium; species Methylobacterium sp. P5_C11. Next base: position 56,532 of record NZ_JBFULS010000025.1, read on the forward strand.
CTACACCGAGGCGTATCTCGACAGCGCCGGCCGGCTCGGCGGCACGGGCGGTCTGGAAAGCGCCACGCTCAAGAGCGGGTTCGGCGGCGTCTACAGCGGCTATGAAGTCGGGTCGGTCTCGCTGCGGCTCGGCGCAGTCTACGCCGATACGGATACGCGCACCCGCCGCGTGGTCTTGTACGGCCTGTCCGACACCCCGACCGGGCACGGTGGCGGCCACACGGTGCAGGGCTTCGGCGAGATCGGCTGGAAGATCCCGCTGGCCGCGCCGGCCGCGGCTGTGCTGGTCTCCCAGGACGGAGCCGGCGCGATCGCGGTTCAGCCCGCGGCGGCCTATGTCGAGCCGTTCGTCGGCGCCGCCTATGTCGGCATCCGGCGCGACGCCTTCGTGGAGGCCGGGGGTGCCGCGGCGCTGACGAGTCTCGCGCGGGACTACGATCTCGGCGCGGCGACCGTGGGCGTGCGGGCGCAGACGAGCCTGGATCTGGGCCTGGGCCTGCCGGTGGCGGCGCGCGGGCTGGTGGGCTACCGGCGGGCGTTCGGGGACGTGGTGCCGGCGGCGCTGCTGCGGTTCGGCACGGGGCCGGCTTTCCTGAGCGCGGGCGTGCCGATCGACCGGGACGCCTTCGTGGCGGAGGTGGGACTCGACCTCGCGGTGGCGCCGAACGCGAGCCTGGGCGTGGCCTACACGGGCCAGACCGGCGCACGGGCGCAGGACCAGGCCGTGAAGGGCAACTTCACCTTTCGGTTCTGAGGAGCACCCGGCGGCCGCCTCTGTCACACGCCTGACGCGGTCCGGCCGCTAGCGGACCGGACCGCTCGCCTCTCGCTCGAGGGATCCGCATGATTGACGCCACGGTGCCGGCCCTGTCCCTCGGCGCGCTCCTGGCCCTCGTCCAGATCGGCAGCATCGCGGTCGCGGGCCGGCGCCTCGGCGGGGCGCCCGGCCGGAGCCCCGGACCGTCGCGCTTCCCGGCCGGCGCGCCCGTGTCCCTGGTCCGCCCGCTCCACGGGGTCGAGGCCTACAGCGAGGAGATGCTCACCCGGAGCTTCCGGCTCGATTATCCGTCCTACGAGCTGATCTTCTGCGTGGCCGATCCGGGCGACCCGATCCTCCCGATGGTCCGGCGCCTGATCGAGGCCCATCCGGAGGTGCCCGCCCGCCTGATCCTCGGCGACGAGCGGGTCAGCGCGAATCCGAAGCTGAACAACTGCCTGCGCGGCTGGCGCGCCGCCGCCCACGACTGGGTGGTGCTCGCCGATTCCAACGTCGCGATGCCGCCGGACTACCTCCAGCGCCTCCAGGCGGCGTGGCGGGACGACACCGGCCTCGTCTGCTCCGCGCCGGCCGGCGCCCGCCCGCGCAGCTTCATGGCCGAGGTGGAATGCGCCTTCCTCAATACCCTGCAGGCCCGCTGGCAATACGCCGCCGAGGCCTTCGGGCTGGGCTTCGCGCAGGGCAAGAGCATGCTCTGGCACAAGCCCTTTCTGGAGGCGCAGGGCGGCCTTCAGGCGCTCGCGGCCGAGATCGCCGAGGACGCGGCCGCCACCAAGCTGGTGCGCGCCGCCGGCAAGCGGGTCCACCTCGTGGCGAGTCCGTTCGAGCAGCCGCTCGGCCCGCGCGGCTTCCGCGAGGTCTGGGCGCGGCAGCTGCGCTGGGCACGGCTGCGGCGGGTGACCTTCCCGCTGTTCTTCGCCCCCGAGATCGGCAGCGGCGTCCTGCTGCCGGCCCTCCTCGTCGCCCTCTGGGCCGGCAGCCTCGCGGGCCTCGCCGGCGCTGCCGGCCTCGCCGCCCTGTGCTATGCCGCCGAGCACCGGCTCGCATTCCGCGCGGGCTGGCACCGTTCGCCCCGCATGCTGGCGGCCTTCCTGGCGCGCGACGTCCTGATCCCGGCGATCTGGCTCGGCGCCTGGATGCAGAGCGCCATCGTGTGGCGGGGCAACGCCATGGATGTGCGTCCCCGGCGGGCCGCCGATGCGCGTCCCTACGCGCCGACGGCCTGACCGCTCGACGATCGGAGGCCGAGACGTGTCGCGCCGCTACGCCCTCTATTGCCTGCCTGCCCCGGGCTCCCGGCTGGAAGCCTTCGGCCGGTCCGTCCTCGGCACCGACTCCGTCGCGGGGGCAGCGGTCCCGCACCCGGAGGGCTTGAGCGACCTCGCCGCCGTCACGGCGGGCGCCCGGGTCTACGGGTTCCACGCCACCCTCAAGGCGCCCCTGCGCCTCGCGACGGGCACCACGGAGGCGGATCTCGTCGCCGCCACCCGCGACCTCGCGGCCGCCCACCCGCCGGTGGCGGTCGGAAATCTGGTGGTCGCCGCCCTCGGGCCGTTCCTCGCCCTGGTGCCGGAGGCCCCGCCGCCGGGCCTGGGGCTCTTCGCCGCCGAGTGCGTCGCCGCCCTCGACCCGTTCCGCGCGCCGCTCACCGAGACCGAGCGGGCCAGACGCCGCCCGGAGCGCCTCGACCCGCGCGGGCGGGCGCTGCTGGCGCGCTGGGGCTACCCGTACGTGTTCGAGGCCTTCCGCTTCCACATGACCTTGACCGACGCCCTGCCGGAGGCGGAGCGCGACGCGTGGCACCGGCGCCTGTCCGAGGCCTATGCCGCCGCCGGGCCGGATCCCCTCGTGATCGACGCCGTCTGCCTCCTGACCCAGGACGGGTCGGGCTCGTTCCGGCTCCTGGCGCGCCTGCCCTTCGGAGAGGCCCGTGGTTGACCGCGCCCTCGGACTCGAACCCGCGATCGATCCCARCGCCCGGGTCGTCGATGGCCGCCTCGGCCGCTACACGGAGGTCGGCGCCCGCACCCGCCTCACCGAGACGATCCTCGACGACTATTCCTACATCGGCCAGGATTGCGAGGTGATCTACACGACGATCGGCAAGTTCTGCTCGATCGCCGCCAGCGTGCGGATCAATCCCGGCAACCACCCGATGGAACGCGCGTCGCAGGCGCACTTCACCTACCGGGCGCACGCCTATTGGCCGGACGAGGCGGACGAGCCGGCCTTCTTCGACCGGCGCCGGTCGAGCCCGGTGGCGATCGGCCACGATGTCTGGATCGGCCATGGCGTCGTGGTGCTGCCCGGCCGCACCGTCGGCACCGGCGCCGTGGTGGGCGCGGCCGCCATCGTCACCCGCGACGTCGAACCCTATACGATCGTCGTCGGCAATCCCGCCAAGCCGGTCCGGCGCCGCTTTCCCGAAGGCGTCGCCGCGCGCCTGATGCGTCTGGCCTGGTGGGACTGGGATCACGAGCGCCTGCGCCGGGCGCTCCCGGATTTTCGCAGGCTGCCCATCGAAGCATTCCTGGAGAGATACGAAGATTAAGTCGGCTATCGAACTACAGTCGCTGCGCCGGCAAACTTAATCGACCTGTATTCGTCATCCAATCGTCGTGAAATCGGCGTTTAGCTGCGGCCATTCCCCGGCGGATGGTGGCATGCTGGTTATCGAGGGTCTCACGCGCCAATACGGCGACCGGCGCGCCGTCGACGGCGTGTCGCTCCGGATCGAGCCGGGGAGCTTCGTCGGCGTGATCGGCCGGTCGGGTGCCGGCAAGTCGACGCTGCTGCGCCTCATCAACCGGCTGGCCGACCCCACGTCCGGGCGCATCCTCCACGAGGGGCGGGACGTCACGGCCCTGCAGGGCCGAGCCCTGCGGGCGTGGCGCACCCGCTGCGCCATGATCTTCCAGCAGTTCAACCTCGTCGGCCGCCTCGACGTGATGACCAACGTGCTGATGGGCCGCCTCAGCCACGCGCCGAGCCACCGATCCCTGCTGCGCCTCTGGTCCGAGGAGGACCGCGCCATGGCGCTCGCGGCCCTGGAGAGCTTCGACATGGGCGAGTTCGCCGGCCAGCGGGCCGACGGCCTGTCGGGCGGGCAGCAGCAGCGTGTCGCCATCGCCCGCGCCCTCGTGCAGGAGCCCGAGATCCTGCTCGCCGACGAGCCCGTCGCCTCCCTCGACCCGCGCAACACCCGCTTGGTGATGGACGCGCTGGCCGAGGTGAACCGGCGCTACGGCATCACGGTCCTGTGCAACCTGCACTCCCTCGACCTCGCCCGCGCCTATTGCGACCGCCTCGTCGGCCTCGCGGCCGGCCGCGTCGTGTTCGAGGGCGGCCCGTTCGACCTCACCGAGGACGTCGCCCGCCGGCTCTACGGCCTGGAGGCCGGCGAGGTGCTCGATGATGCGGCCCAGCGCGAGGCCGAGCAGCGGGCGGCGATGCCGGGCCGGCCCGGCTTTGTGCCGGCCCGGCCGGTGCGCGAGGCCGCCCTCGGCGCCTGAACCGGGCCATCCGGCCCCAACACCAACGACGGATCGGGAAACGCCCGGCCGGCCCCGCGGCCGGCCGAACCCGCGACACACGCCGACACGAAGGACGACACGATGATCACCCGACGCACCCTCGCCGCCGCCGCGGCCCTCGCCCTCCTCGGCCTGCCGGCCGCCGCCCAGGACTGGAAGGCCCAGTACCCCGAGTTGACCCTGGGCGTGATTCCGGCCGAGAACGCCTCGGGCACGTCCGACCGCTGGGCGCCGCTCACCGCCTACCTGACCAAGACCCTCGGCGTGCCGGTGAAGCTGCGGGTGGCGAGCGACTACGCGGCCGTGATCGAGGGCCAGCGGGCCGGGAACATCCAGATTGCGTGGTACGGGCCGGCCTCCTTCGCGCGGGCCGTGATGACCGGCGTGAAGATCGAGCCGATCGTCAACCAGAAGCACGAGACCGGCGCCTCGGGCTACTATTCGGTGGTCTACGTGCTGGCTTCCAGCCCGTACAAGACGGTCGAGGATCTCAAGGGCAAGAACCTCGCCCTGGTCGATCCGAACTCCACCTCCGGCAACCAGGCGCCGCGCTTCTTCCTGAAGCGGGCGGGCTACGACGTCGAGAAGTTCTTCGGCAAGACCTTCTTCGCCGGCAGCCACGAGAACGCCGTGCTGGCGCTCACCCAGGGCACGGCCGACGCCGCCGCCAACCTGTGGAATTCCGAGACTGACACGATGGTCACCCGCATGGCCGCCAAGGGCATGCTCAAGAAGCCCGACGGGACGCCGATGCAGCAGTCGGACTTCCGGGTCGTGTTCAAGTCCGACTTCCTTCCGGAGGGACCCTTCGCCATGCTGGAGAGCCTGCCGGACGACCTGAAGGCCAAGATCCGCGCCGCCTTCGTGGCCCTGCCGAAGGCCGACAAGGCCGCCTTCGACCGGCTCTCCGACGGCAAGGACCAGGATCTCACGCCGGTGACCCTCAAGGATTACCAGCCGATCATCGACATGCTGCGGTTCAACGACGAGCAGCGCCGGAAGTCCTGATCCGGAGCCGCCGGACTTGCGCGGTCCGACACCCCTGTCGCCGGAGCGGGCAGCCGCCCTCTCCGGCCTCTACGCAGCGGCGACCGGCGCCGCCCGTCGCCGCACGCTGGCGAGCTTCGCCGTCGTGGCGCTGCTCGCCGTCGTGGCCGGGCTCGCCGCCGAGGTGCGGCCGCTGGTCTTCGCCGAGAACATCGGCAAGTTCACCGCCTACATCCGGCAGATCCTGCCGCCGATCGGCCTCGAGCACCCCCTCGAGGACGTCCGCGCCTGGTACTGGGGCCTGCCCAAGTGGCTCGGCCTGCTGGGCGAGACCCTGCTCATGGCCTATCTCGGGACGCTGCTCGGGGGGCTCGCGGGCTTCGCCCTCAGCTTCGTGGCCGCCGCCAACCTCGTGCGGTCGCGCCTGCTGCGGCTCGGCGCGAAGCGCCTCCTGGAGCTGTGCCGCACCGTCCCCGAGGTGGTGTTCGCGCTGATCTTCGTGATCGCCTTCGGCCTCGGCCCGATGGTGGGCGTGCTCGCCATCGCGATCCACACCACGGGGGCGCTGGGCAAGCTGTTCTCCGAGGTGGTCGAGAACATCGACATGCGTCCCGTCGAGGGCCTGTCGGCCTCGGGCGCCACCTGGGTCCAGACGGTGCGCTTCGCGGTGCTGCCGCAGGTGCTGTCGAACTTCGCCTCCTACGCGCTGCTGCGCTTCGAGATCAACGTGCGCGGGGCCGGGGTGATGGGCTTCGTCGGTGCCGGCGGCATCGGCCAGGAATTCCTCGTGGCGATCCGCAACTTCTACTACGCGGACGTGAGCGCGATCCTCGTGCTGATCATCCTGACCGTGTTCTGCATCGACCTCGCCACCGAGCGGGTCCGCCACCGGCTGATCGGCCCGGAGGCCGCCCGATGAGTGCGCGTCCCGAGGCCCTGCGGGCGGCGGCCCGGGCCGACCTTGCCCGCCTGCGCGCGCGCTATCCCGCGCAGTTCCGCACCGACTGGCCGGGACGGGCGCGACTGGCCGCCCTGCTCGTCGTCCTGGTCGGGCTCGCGGCGTTCGGCACCTGGCGCCTCGACTTCTCGGTGGCGCGGATCCTCCACGGGCTCGGGCGGCTCGGCACCTTCGCGGTGCTGATGCTGCCGCCCTCGCCGGAGGGCCAGTTCTGGACCTTCCTGCACGCGCTGGGCGAGACCCTCGGCATCGCCTTCCTGGGCACGCTGACGGCGGCGATCCTCGCCTTCCCGGTGGCGTTCCTGGCGGCCCGGAACGTCGTGCCGAACCCCTTCGCGCGGTTCGCCGTCCGCCGCGGCCTCGACGTGATGCGCTCGGTGGACGTGCTGATCTGGGCGCTAATCTGGATCAACGTCGTGGGCCTGGGTCCGTTCGCCGGGGCGCTCGCCATCGCGTGCTCGGATTTCGGGGCGCTCGGCAAGCTGTTCTCCGAGGCGATCGAGACCTGCGACAAGCGCCCCGGCGAGGGCGTCGTGGCCTCGGGCGGCTCGGCGCTCCACCGCATCCGCTTCGGCCTGATCCCCGGGGTGCTGCCGGTCTTGGCGAGCCAGGTCCTGTACTTCTTCGAATCGAACACCCGCTCGGCGACGATCATCGGCATCGTCGGGGCCGGGGGCATCGGTCAGTACCTCACCGAGCTGATCCGCGTGCTGGAACTGCAGCAGGTCGCCTTCTTGGTGCTGATGATCCTCGTGACCGTGGCGGCGATCGACTGGGTCTCGACCCGCCTGCGCCGGGCGATCATCGGGCCGGCGGCGCGCTGAACGAGGCCTCGTATCATACGGCTTCCGGTTAGCGCCCTCGGGTGACGGACCTCTCGGTCATCATGAGCGAAGCGAAATGACCCAGGGTCGCGCGACATCGGCCTTTGTCGCGCTGCCCTGGATTGCTTCGCTCCGCTCGCAAAGACGCTGTGCCGAGGCGGTCGCGCGGACGCCGCATCACTCCCCGATCACCAGCTCCACCCGGTCGGCGGCGAACAGGGTGCGGTTCGCCTGGATCGGCACGCCGGCGGGATCGACGTTGACGCTCGATACCGCGAGCACGACCCGCCCCGGCGCGATCTGGAGGCGCTGCGCCTCCGCGGCATCGGCCGGACGGGCGCGGATGCGCGTCGAGAGCCGGGTGTAGTCGTGGACGCCGCAGGCCGCGAAGGCCCGGGTGATCGAGCCGCGTTCGGCATAGGCCTCGGCGAAGCCCGCGAAGCGCGGCAGCGGCAGCCAAGTCAGCGCCGTCGAGAGCGGCGCGTCGTCCGCCCGGTGGACCGTCAGCAGCTCCAGGGTCGGTGCACCAGGGGGGAGGGCGAGGGCCGCTGCCTGCTCGGGGCCGGCCGCGATCGTGGCGGCTGTGATCAGGTCGCCCCAGGCCTCGCGTCCGGCGCCCGCGACGATCTCGGAGAACCGCGTGCGCGGCCCGATCGGGTAGGCGAGGGGCGCCTCCTCGACGAAGGTGCCCCGGCCCTGGCTGGCGCGCACGAGGCCGCTCTCGGCCAGCGCCGCGAGGGCGCGCCGCACCGTGTGCCGGTTCACCGCGAACCGCGCCGCCAGGGCGGCCGCGGCGGGCAGCTGTTGTCCCGCCGCGTAGCGGCCGGCCGCGATCTCGGCGGTCAGCGCGTCGGCGATCTGGCGCCACGCCGTCAGTCCCTCGCCCCGGACGAGACCGGGCGCCTGCTCCTGCGCATCCATCCTGTCATCCAAACTTCATTTGTGACCGGCACGCCAGTTGTCTATACACCTATACAACCGTGCGATGGAGGGATTCGCGATGACGACGAGCCCGAGGAAGCCGAGCCCCCAGGGCGAGGTCGCGGCGCGCCAGGCCGTGATGGCGCTCTGCGCCGAGGCGAGCCGGGCCGACCTGGAGGCGGCGCTGTCGACCCTGCGCAGCCCCGCCAGCGTGGATCTGCGGCCGCCGCAGACCGGGCTCGTGATGGCCACCGGCCGGATCGGCGGCGACGGGCGGCCGTTCAATCTCGGCGAGGTCAGCGTAACCCGGGCCGCGATCCGCCTCGCGGACGGGCCGCCCGGCTTCGCCTACCATCTCGGGCGCGACCGCACGAAGGCGCGGCTCGCCGCGATCCTCGATGCCCTCTGGCAGGATCCGGCCCGGCGCGCAGGCGTCGAGACCGCCCTGGAGGCCGCCGCCCGGCGGATCGAGGCGTCCCGGGCGCAGGCGGCCCGGCGCACCGCCGCCACCCGGGTCGACTTCCTGACCCTCGCCCGCGGGGAGGATTGAGCATGCTCGCACCCGGTTTCGCCGATCCCGTCCACGACGCCCAGGGGACGTTCCGTGCCGTGATGGACGCCCTCGCCCGGCCCGGCCGCGTCCGGCCCCTCGCTACGGGCCTCGCGCCGCCCGCGCCGCTGACGCCCGAGCTGGCCGCCATCGCCCTGGCGCTCACCGATGCCGACACGCCGGTCTGGCTCGATGCCGCCCTCGCCGAGGCACCGGAGGTCGCCGCCTACTTGCGCTTCCATACCGGCGCGCCACTCACCGAGGACCCGGCCGGGGCCGCCTTCGCGCTGGTCCGCGAGCCCGCTCGCTGCCCGCCGCTGGCCCGCTTCGCCCCCGGCACGCCCGCCTATCCCGATACGTCCACCACCCTGGTGTTCGCCCTCGACGCGATCCTGAAGGGCACGGGGCTGCACCTCGCCGGCCCCGGCATCCGGGGCGGCGCCCGCATGGCGCTGGCGCCCCTGCCGGACGGCTTCGCGGCGCAGCTCGCCGAGAACCGCGCTGACTTTCCGCTCGGCGTCGACCTGATCCTCACGGCCCCCGGCCGTGTGGCCGGTCTGCCGCGCTCCACGACGGTTACGGAGGCCTAGCCCATGTATGTGGCCGTCAAGGGCGGCGAGGCCGCCATCGACAACGCTCACAGGCTCCTCGCGGAGGTGCGCCGGGGCGATCCCGCCGTGCCGGAGCTGTCCGTGGCTCAGATCCGCGAGCAGATGGCGCTCCTCGTCGACCGGGTGATGACCGAGGGCTCGCTCTACGACCCCGACCTCGCGGCGCTCGCCCTCAAGCAGGCGCGGGGCGACGTGGTCGAGGCGGTGTTCCTGGTGCGCGCCTACCGGACGACGCTGCCCCGTTTCGGCGCCTCCGTGCCGGTGGAGACCGGCGCCATGGCGGTGGATCGCAGGATCTCGGCGACCTTCAAGGACCTGCCGGGCGGGCAGGTGCTCGGGCCGACCTTCGACTACACCCACCGGCTGATCGACTTCGCCCTCGCGGCCGAGGGTGCGGTGGAGCCCGCCGCCGAGGCCGAGCCCCGTGCCGATGCCGGGAGCTGCCCCCGGGTCACCGACATGCTGGGCCGGGACGGCCTGATCGAGGCCTCCCCCGCTGACGACGGCGCCCCCGTGGGCGACCTCACCCGCGAGCCGGTGGACTACCCCGCCGACCGGGCGCTGCGGCTCCAGGCCCTGGCCCGGGGCGACGAGGGCTTCATCCTGAGCCTCGCCTACTCGACCCAGCGCGGCTACGGCCGCACCCACCCGTTCGTCGGCGAGATCCGGGTCGGCACGGTGGCGGTGGAGTTCGTGCCCGAGGAACTGGGCTTCGCGGTGCCCCTCGGCCGGGTCCGGCTCACCGAGTGCCAGATGGTCAACCAGTTCAAGGGCGCCGGGGCGACCCCGCCCCAGTTCACCCGCGGCTACGGGCTGAGCTTCGGGCAGAGCGAGCGCAAGGCCATGGCGATGGCCCTGGTCGATCGGGCGCTGCGCGCGGAGGAACTGGGCGAGCCGGTGGCGAGCCCCGCCCAGGACCAGGAATTCGTCCTGGCCCATTGCGACAGCCTCCAGGCGACCGGCTTCGTCGAGCACCTGAAGCTGCCCCATTACGTCGATTTTCAGGCGGAGCTGGAGCTGGTCCGGCGCCTGCGGGCCGAGTTCGAGGCGACGTCCGACGCCAGCGAGATCCAGGAGGCCGCCGAATGAGCGCGACAGGGATGTCTCCTTTCCGTGGTGGCTCCGTTTCGCGGGAGCTTCCGGGCCGCGTACCGGATGACGCGCAGGTTCCCTCTCCCGTGCGGGAGTGGGACAGGGTGAGGGATGCGACCTCTCCGGACAGACCTGACCCCTCACCCCAACCCTCTCCCGAACGGGAGAGGGAGCCCGTTGCGTCCGTTCTCGACGCGGCAGGAGACGCACGCGGCTCCGGCTACAACTTCGCCTATCTCGACGAGGGCACGAAGCGGATGATCCGCCGGGCCATCCTCAAGGCCGTCGCGGTGCCGGGCTACCAGGTGCCCTTCGCCTCCCGCGAGATGCCGATGCCCTACGGCTGGGGCACCGGCGGCGTGCAGGTCACCGCGGCGATCCTCGGGCGCTCGGACGTGCTCAAGGTCATCGACCAGGGCGCCGACGACACCACCAACGCGGTCTCGATCCGCCGCTTCTTCGCCAGGACCTCCGGGGTGGCCACCACCACCCGCACCGCGGAGGCGACGGTGATCCAGACCCGCCACCGCATTCCGGAGACGCCGCTCACCGACGGCCAGACCCTGGTCTATCAGGTGCCGATCCCCGAGCCCCTGCGCTTCCTGGAGCCCCGCGAGACCGAGACGCGCCAGCTCCACGCGCTGGCCGAGTACGGCGCCATGCACGTGAAGCTCTACGAGGACATCAGCCGCCACGGGCACATCGCCACCACCTACGCGTACCCGGTGGAGGTGGCGGGCCGCTACGTGATGGACCCGTCGCCGACGCCGAAATTCGACAATCCCAAGATGGACGACTGCCCGGCGCTCCAGCTCTTCGGCGCGGGCCGCGAGCGGCGGATCTACGCGGTGCCGCCCTACACGCGGGTGCGCAGCCTCGATTTCGAGGACCACCCGTTCCGGGTGCAGCACTTCGATCAGCCCTGCGCCCTGTGCGGCGCCGAGGGCGTCTACCTCGACGAGATGCTGCTCGACGATGCCGGCCGGCGGATGTTCGTGTGCTCGGACACCGACCATTGCGAGGGGCGCCGCGCGGACGGCCATGTCGGCACGGGGGACGCGACATGAGCGACCTCACGGTCCGCCAGGCTGGACAGCCCGACCTTCCCGCGACCCTCGACCTCTACGCCGAGCTGAACGGCGGGCGGGTGGCGACCCTGGAGCAGGCCGGGGCGCTCCTCGACCGGCTCGCGGCCTATCCCGATTACGGGCTCCACGTGGCCGAACGCGACGGCGCGGTCGTCGGTACCTTCTGCCTCGTCATCCTCGACAACATTGCCCACTGGGGCACGCCCTCGGCGCTGGTCGAGAGCGTCGTGGTCTCGTCCCGGCACCGCGGCGGCGGTCTCGGCCGGGCGATGATGCAGGCGGCGTCCCGCCTCGCCGAGGCGCGGGGCTGCTACAAGGTCGCCCTGTCGTCGAACGTCGACGCCAAGCCGGCCCACGCCTTCTACGAGAGCCTCGGCTTCGAGCGCTACGGCTACAGCTTCCGCCTCGATCCCCCCTTCGTGCCGGACCTCGCTGAGGTGACCCGATGAGCGAATCCCTGCTTCAGGTCCGCGGCCTGACCAAGCGCTACGGCGCCCGCCTCGCCTGCGCCGATGTGTCGTTCGACCTCGTCCCGGGCGAGGTGCTGGCCATCGTGGGCGAATCCGGGTCCGGCAAGTCGACGCTGCTCTCCCTCATCGCCACCGAGCTGGCGCCCGATTCCGGGACGGTCGCCTACCGGATGCGCGACGGCGCGCTGTGCGACCTTGGCACCTTGAGCGAGGCCGGGCGCCGGGCGCTGATGCGCACCGAGTGGGGCTTCGTCCGCCAGGACGCGGCCCAGGGCCTGCGCATGGCGGTCTCGGCCGGCGGGAATGTCGGCGAGCGGCTGATGGGGCTCGGCGAGCGCCATTACGGCCGGATCCGCGCCCAGGCCCTCGACTGGCTCGGCCGGGTCGAGATCGCCGCCGATCGGATCGACGACCCGCCGACGCGCTTCTCCGGCGGCATGCGCCAGCGCCTGCAGATCGCCCGGAACCTCGTCACCGGCCCCCGCCTGGTGCTGATGGACGAGCCGACCTCCGGCCTCGACGTCTCGGTCCAGGCCCGGCTCCTCGACCTGATCCGCCGGCTCTCGGCCGAGCTGAGGCTCGCGGTGATCATCGTCACCCACGACCTCGCGGTGGCGCGGCTCCTCTCGCACCGGATCATGGTCATGCGCGCCGGCCGGGTCATCGAGACCGGCCTCACCGACCGGGTGCTCGACGATCCCGAGCACGCCTACACCCAGCTCCTCGTCTCCTCGGTGCTCGCCGCATGACCGCGCTCCTCACCTTCCAGGACGTCGCCAAGAGCTTCACCCTGCACCTGCGCGGCGGGATCGTCCTGCCGGTGGTGGGCGGCGTGAGCCTCGCGGTGGAGCCCGGCGAGTGCGTGGTGCTCGGCGGTCCCTCCGGTGCGGGCAAGTCCTCGCTGCTCAAGATGGCCTACGGCAATTACCGCTGCGATTCCGGCGCCATCCTGGTCCGCGACGGCGACGCCCTGGTGGATGTCGTCCGGGCCGATCCGCGGGCGGTGCTGGCCCTCAGGGCGCGGATCATCGCCTACGTGTCGCAGTTCCTGCGGGTGATCCCGCGGGTCTCGGCCCTCGACGTCGTCGAGGCCGCCGGCCGCGAGGGCGGATTGTCCGAAGACGCGGCGCGCGCGCGGGCCAAGACCCTGCTCGCCCGGCTGAACCTGCCCGAGCGGCTCTGGGTCCTGCCGCCCGCGACCTTCTCGGGCGGCGAGCAGCAGCGGGTCAATATCGCCCGGGGCCTGATCGCCGACCGGCCGCTGCTGCTCCTCGACGAGCCCACCGCCTCCCTGGACGCGGAGAACCGCGCCGTGGTGGCCGAGCTGGTCCGCGAGAAGCTGAAGGCCGGCGCCGGCGTGCTCGGCATCTTCCACGACAGCGAGATGCGCGACGCTGTGGCGACCCGGGTGGTCGATGTCACCCGCTTCGCGCCGCAAGCCCGGGCAGCCTGAGGATTTCACGATGGACGACTTCATCCTCGAGAACGCGACCCTGGTCCTGCCGGACCGGGTGCAGCGGGGCTGGCTCGCGGTCTCGGACGGGGCGATCGCCGAGATCGGCGAGGGCCGCCCGCCCGCCCGCGGCCTCGATTGCGGCGGCGACCACCTGATCCCCGGCCTGATCGAGCTGCACACCGACCATCTCGAGAGCCACTACGCGCCGCGCCCCAAGGTGCGCTGGCACCCGCTCGGCGCCGTGCTCGCCTACGATGCGCAGATCACCGCCTCCGGCATCACCACGGTGTTCGATTCGCTCCGCGCCGGCAGCGACCCGGACGGCAGCGGCCTCGGCTCCGAACTGGAGCAGCTCGCCGGCGCCATCGCCACCGCGCGGGCCGGCGACCTGTTCCGGGCGGAGCACTTCACGCACCTGCGCTGCGAACTGCCCTCCACGGACGTGCTCGACACGGTCGCGGCCTTCACGGCCCGCTACCCCGTCGGCCTGATCTCGCTGATGGACCACACCCCGGGCCAGCGGCAGTTCCGCGACATGGAGAAGTACTACACATACGCGACCCGCGGCGGCCGGCCCATGGAGGAGATCCGCGCCAACACCGAGCGCAAGTTCCGCGACGGCCGGGCGCTGAACGCGAAGAACCGCCCGGCTCTCGTCCAGTTCGCCCGCGAGATGGGCATCCCGCTGGCGAGCCACGACGACACCACCCTGGCCGATGTCGACCTCGCGGTCGGCGAGGGCGTGCGGCTCGCCGAGTTCCCCACCACCCGCGAGGCGGCCGAGGCCGCGCACGGGCAGGGACTCACCGTGATGATGGGGGCGCCGAACCTGATCCGCGGCGGCTCGCATTCCGGCAACGTCGCGGCGTTGGCGCTGGCGGAAGCCGGGCACCTCGACATCCTGTCGTCGGACTACGTGCCGGCGAGCCTCTTGATGGCGGCCTTCCTGCTGCCCGAGCGGGCGCCCGCGATCACGCTGCCCGAGGCGCTCGCCACCGTGACGGCCAACCCCGCCCGCGCCACCGGCCTGACCGACCGCGGCGCCCTGGCGCCCGGGCTGCGCGCCGACCTCGTGCGCGTGCAGCGGGCCGAAGGCGTGCCGGTGGTCCGCGAGGTCTGGCGCGCCGGCCGGCGGGTCGCCTGATGCCGGGCTGCCTCGTCCTCGTGGTCGGCCCGAGCGGCGCCGGCAAGGACACGTTGATCCGGCTGGCCCGGGCGGCCCTGGCCGACGATCCGCGCTACGTCTTCCCGCGCCGCCTCGTCACCCGGCCGCCCTCGGCGGACGAGGACAACGACGAGATCGACGCCGTCGCCTTCGCCGAGGGCTGCGCGGCAGGCCGCTTCACCCTGAGCTGGCACGCCCACGGCCTCGGCTACGCCCTCCCGGCGGAGGCCGGAAGGCGCGCCGCCGGCGGCTCTGTGGTGATCTGCAACGTCTCGCGCCGCGTCGTCGCGCAGGCGCGCAGAACCTGCCCGCGGGTGAGCGTCGTGGAGGTCACGGCGCCGCCCGAGATCCTGGCGCAGCGCCTCGCCGCCCGGGGCCGGCCCCAGGACGGCGACCTCGCCGCGCGTCTCGCCCGCGCGGGCGGCGTCACCGCGGATCTGACGATCCTCAATACCGGCGCACCGGATGAAGCCGCGGCGAAGCTGGTCGCGCATCTGCGCGCCTGCTGACGGGGCACTTTCGATTCGGGATGCGCTGTTCACGCCGATCGGCCCGCCCCGCGGGCTGACCATGTCGCGCCGATGCAGACACGAAAAAGGGTGGGCGCCGCTGCCGGCACCCACCCTGATTGCAATCCGCCGGGGACGATCCCGACGCGGCAGGCCTTAGAGGCCGCCAAACTTGTAGTTGAAGCCAGCGCGAACGATGCTGCCCTCGGTGCGGAAGCGCGAGATGTACGACCCGGTGCCCACGCCCGGGACCGCGCCGACGAGCACGTTCTGGCTGCCGAGATCGTAATGCAGGTACTCGGCCTTCACGGTGATGGCGTCGTACTTGATGCCGATGTAGCGGCCGAGCGCGAAGGTGTTCAGAAAGCTGTCGGTCGGAAGGGCGAACTCGATGCCGCCGCCATAGGCGTAGCCGATCTTGAAGTCGTCGTAGCGGCCGGCAAACTGCAGGCGGCCGCCGGGGGTGTAGAAATTGGCGTCGTGGAAGACGTTGCCGTAGGCGAGACCGCCCATCCCGTAGACCATGACCCGGTCGAAGGCGTAGCCGACGCGGCCGGTCAGGGTGCCGAGCCAGTCGAGGCTCTGGCGGAACTGGCTGATGTTCGGCGGGCCGCCGGCGACGTTGCCGGTGCCGAGGACGACCCGGTTCTTGGTGATGTCCGTCCAGTCGATGCTGTTGGCCAGACCGACGACGATGCCGGAGCCCGGCGTGAACTGGTAGTTGTAGCCGGCGGTGCCGCCGATGTTGGCGAAGCCGTCCTGCGAGGTCGAGGTCAGGAACGGCCGGCGGCCGAGGGCGACGTTGTTGGCGTTGCCCGGCAGGACGCCGACGGTGGAGATTCGCTCACGGTCGGTGAAGGTGTAGGCCGTCTCGAGACCGCCGTAGAAGCCCGTCCAGGTGAAGACCGGCACCGGCGTGAAGACCGGCGGCGGCGCGGCGCGGCGCGGCAGATCGGCAGCGGAGGCGGCCGTCGAGACCAGCGCCGTCGCGGCAGTGGCGAGGAGGAACTTCTTGATCATGGCGGGGTCCGAGGTGCTGCGTTGTTGGTCGCAGTTAAGCTCGGCCGCAGGAATCGCGCTATGCCCGCAATGCCACAGTGTGTCGCGAAAGCGTCCCCGATATTCCCGGAGACTGATGTTTCCAAGTTCACGATTCGCCGCCGCGGCTTGACAGTCGAACCTGCGGTCGGGCGCCTCCGACAGGCTGGAGCTTGATCCCTGGCGGCCGAGCCTCTAAGCGGACCCCGCTTTTCGCCCCGTTCCGAGTTCGGGGCGGTCGAGTAGATCCGGGGCACCGATCCGGTCCCCGCCGCAGGAACGGGAATCATGGGCAAGGAAAAGTTCTCCCGCACCAAGCCACACTGCAACATCGGCACGATTGGGCACGTTGACCACGGCAAGACGTCCTTGACGGCGGCGATCACGAAGGTTCTTGCGGAGACGGGCGGGGCGACGTTCACGGCCTACGACCAGATCGACAAGGCTCCGGAGGAGAAGGCGCGCGGGATCACGATCTCGACGGCGCACGTGGAATACGAGACGGCCAACCGGCACTACGCGCACGTGGATTGCCCGGGCCACGCCGACTACGTGAAGA